>NZ_CAXQGS010000098.1:0-23992 GCF_964223445.1 Cytobacillus sp. | reverse complement strand
TTCCGCTGCGGGCACTTGCTTTCCGCGGGGAGGAATGAGAGCCTCCTCGGCTATGCCTGTGGGGTCTCTCACTCCCTCTCCTCCCGCAGGAGTCAAGTACCCTCCGCTCCAATCAACTCAAATTGTTAAACTTAGTTGAAAGTTAGATAGGAACAATCTTACAAAACAGCCAATTTAAATTTACTGTTTTTTCCCAAAAATCTCTTCCTGCAGTCTTCTTCCGGTTGGCGTTGCAGCCAGTCCTCCCTCAGCTGTTTCCCTGAGTGCTGAAGGCATGGATTGCCCGATAAGGAACATGGCGTTGATGACTTCATCACATGGAATTCTGCTTGTAATTCCGGCGAGGGCCATGTCTGCTGCTGTCATGGCGTTGGAAGCACCCATGGCATTTCGTTTTACGCACGGGACTTCTACTAGTCCTGCAACTGGATCACACACAAGGCCCAGCATGTTTTTAAGTGTTATTGCCATTGCTTCAGCAGCCTGTTTTGGTGTCCCGCCTGCCATTTCTACAATGGATGCTGCAGCCATGCCGCTTGCAGATCCTACCTCAGCCTGACATCCTCCTGCTGCACCGGATATGGAGGCGTTGTTTGCCACCACAAAGCCAAATGCCGCTGAAGTAAACAGAAATTCTATCATTTCCATTCGTGTTGGATTTAGAACTTCTTTTACAGCGAACAGTGTACCTGGCACCACGCCAGCCGAACCTGCTGTAGGGGTGGCACAGATTATACCCATTGCCGCATTCACTTCATTGGTTGCAACTGCTTTGCTGACAGCATCCAATAGAATATTTCCTGATAAAGCCTTTCCGCTCTGAATGTACTTTTGCAGAAGGACTGCATCACCGCCAGTCAGACCTGTAACAGACGTGACACCTTTAAGTCCCCTCTCAACAGCCTGTTCCATGACAGTCAGATTGCGGTCCATTTTAGCGATAATTTCTTCACGAGTTAAACCAGTTACTTCTATCTCCTGCTGAATCATGACTTCAGCAATTTTTACACCTTTATTTTCAGCGAGCTCAACAAGCTCAGCAACATTTCTAAACAACATTAGACTTTCCCTCCTGATGACCAGCTAACTATTAGTCAACCATTCTGATGATTTGCGTGATATTCGGTAGCCCTTCAAGCTCTGTCATCACATCATGGCCGATCTTCTGATCCACTTCAATGACCATAATTGCCATTTTTCCTTTTTCCTTGCGTGAAACTTCCATATGTCCAATATTTATCTGGTGCTTTGATAAAATATTCGTAACAGCGGAGATAACTCCAAACTGATCGTTATGAACAACTAAAATGGCAGGATGTTCACCAGATAACTTAAGCTCAAAGGAGTTCAGCTCGGTTATTTCAATCGTGCCGCCGCCGATGGATATTCCTACAAGTTCAATGTCACGATCTCCTTCGGTAAGCTTGACTCTTACAGTATTAGGATGGTCTGTAACGGTATCTTCAACTGTAAAAATGACTTCAATCCCTGCTTCTTCAGCTAATTGAAGGGCAGAAGGAATTCGCTCGTCAAAAGTATCAAAGTCGAGGATTCCGCCTACAATGGCAACATCCGTACCATGTCCTTTATAGGTTTTTGCAAAAGAACCATATAAAGAAATCTCGGCTTTGGACGGCTGTTTTCCAAAAAGAGTCCGGGCAACACGCCCAATACGTGCAGCTCCGGCTGTATGTGAACTTGAAGGTCCGATCATAACCGGTCCAATAATATCAAATGCAGATCTGTATTTCATTTTTTATGCCCCTTTACTGTTAAGGTCTTTAAATTCAGATAGCTGCAATAAAAATTACAGCAGCTAGCTTTTCCTCAAAATTAAAAACGTGTCTTTATTTATGCTCCACAGCTTCCGGCTGGAGCTCATTAATCGTTCTGATTTTCTGCAGGTAATTATAAATGGTGAATTTGGAAACCCCAAGCACAGATGCAACATAATCAGTTGCCCCTTTAATGAGGAATGTCCCTTTATCTTCAAGCTGGCGGACACATTCAACTTTTTCTTCGAGCGTCATCAATGAAGGTGCCTTCCTAAAGCCTTGAAGTACTTGATCCACCATCTCGTGAATAACATCCTGGACGGAATTAAAAAAGGTCTCCGATTTAGAGGAATGTTCATCAAAGCTGATAAACTCTTCAATTTCTCCTCCAAATTGCATGAGCAGGCTAATATCATAATTAAGGCACAATGCACCAATTACTTTATTTTCATCATCACGGAGAAAAATCGTGGATGATTTCATGACATTTCCTTTTTTGGATTGTGTTTTATAATTGGCTATATCATTAACTTCGTTTTTATGTTTGGCTAATTCATTCAATACAAGATCTGTGATGGGTGAGCCGATTTTCCTGTCCGTTATATCTCCTGCAATATGAATAAGCGATTTTTTTAAGTCGCTGAAATCGTGCACTGCCACTTCACAGCGGGAACCAAACATTCGAACTAGCATATCTGCGGTCCGGATCGCCAAGTCAAAAACAGGTCTATGGCATTCCTTCAACTTTGTCACTCCCTTTTGTGTAATCGCTTTCATTATTATACTACTTTATATTTCTCTATAATTTCATATTAACATAAATACATACATTGTTAAAATAAAATTTTAATAGCTACAAAAAAATTGTAAGATACATAAAAAATTGCCGCAACAATTATTCAGATGCGGCAACTCAATATTATAATATTATACATTTTTTAATACAAGATAAAGCCTGTTGACTCTCTCGGTTTGTTCCTCCTCGGAAGCAAGATCAAATTTTTTCAGCAAATGAAATACCTCATTTAAAATATCCTGTGTATGTTCCTCCTGAAAAAAAGATTGAAACAAAGAACTCATATCGCCCGGCAGAAATTCTTTTTGCTGTTCAAACTTATTTTGCACATCTTCCGGTGGGTGATCCAATTTGCATTCACTCATAAAAAAAACCTCCTGTATGACTGTTACTTGCTTTTTTCATTATGATAAATCATTATTCTATTTTACCTTCTACAGTCCTATTAAAACATATACCTCTTCTGCATAGTTTCTTCAAACATTTCGACTATAATAGAAGTAATTGATTTGAAATGAGTGAGATCTTTGAATAAACTTTCCATGAAGCTGGGCCTGCTGTTCTTTCTGATCCTTTTTGGGCTAGAAACAATTATGTTCTTCTTTTTACATAGTACCCTTGTTGAATCACGTGTGGAGGAAGAGCTTATAGCTCTGCAGACACGCGGCAATTCACACCGTGCTATACTCGAAAAGCATTTTGATGAAAATACGATTTCCCATGTGGCTCTGATGGAATCCGAAGCAAATACAGATGTAGTCATTACAAATTCGAATAAAGAGATCCTTGGTGCTTCTGTTGATAGCAGTTTGATCCAAAGGTACATAGAAAGGCCGCTTACATCTTCTATAAGGGAAGGCAAGACCATCGAGGACAATTGGAAAGAAGAAGATTATATTTCAACAGTCAGCCCTATTGAAAAGGATGGAGTGCTGATAGGCCATGTATATATGTTTCAGGATACAGCCTGGATTCAGTCGTTAATTTCACGCTTAAATGAACAATTTTTAATCGCCGGGTTCATTGCCGTCATTTTTACCATTACTATCATCATCTTTTTATCAAAGGCACTGGCAAAACCACTGATTAAAATGAAGGAAGCCACCTCACAAATAAGCAGCGGTGATTTTTCAGTTTCCCTTCCTAAAACCGGTAACGATGAACTTGGGGATTTAGCACGGTCCATTCAGTTATTGGCGGGTGACCTGAATTATCTTAGAGAAGAACGCAATGAATTTTTGTCCAGCATATCGCATGAACTTCGCACTCCTCTCACTTATATAAAGGGGTATGCGGATATCGTTCAGAAGCGGAACCTGAGCCCGGAAGAAAGAAATCAGTATTTATCAATTATCCTGGAGGAAACCAACCGGCTTTCAGATATGGTTAAAAATCTTTTCGATCTGGCTAAGATCGATAAAAATACCTTTGACATAAAAAAAAGTCCTATTGATCTGAAGGATTTCATGAAAAAAATTGAAACAAAATTCTCACCGGCTTTCACCGAAAAAGGCATGCTGCTGTCTGTTATTTGCCGTGAATCAATCACTATATCAGCGGATGCATCAAGGCTGGAACAGATCATATTTAATCTTCTGGATAACGCCATTAAGTATTCTTCAGCTGGAGATAAAACAACAATTAATATAAGCAGGACCAAAAAACATGTCACCATCAGAATAAATGATACCGGAAGAGGGATCTCTGAAGAGGAACTGCCCTTTATCTTTAATCGGTTTTACCGAGTGGATAAATCACGTGCTAGAGCTCTTGGAGGGACAGGTCTCGGACTCGCCATTGTTAAGGAACTTGTCCATGCCCATGGAGGGACTATATCGGTCTGCAGCAGAAAAGGTGACGGAACTGAATTCGAAATTGTTTTTAAGGGAGAAACGGAATGTGAAAACAATACTTTTGGTTGACGACGAGACTAGAATGCTTGATCTAATTTCTTTATACTTAACACCACGCGGCTACAATTGCATTAAATTGGCTTCAGGTTCAGATGCGTTGATTTACTTGGAAACCCATTCTGCAGATCTCATCCTTTTGGATGTTATGATGCCTGAAATGGATGGATGGAAGGTATGCGAGGAGGTAAAAAAGTATTGGGATATTCCCATCATCATGCTTACTGCCAAAAGCGAAAAGCCGGACATTGTAAAAGGATTGAACATCGGAGCAGATGATTATATTTTAAAGCCATTCGATGAAGAAGAATTATCTGCTAGGATTGAAGCAGTTCTGAGAAGAAGCAAAAAAGATGGAAAAACCAAAACTTTCAAAGGGCTGGAACTTAAAGAAGATTCTTTTGAGCTATCCTATAAAAATAAGGAAATCCTTTTGACTCCCAAAGAGTTTTCCATGTTAAGCCTATTCCTCTCAAACCTGAACAGAGTTTTTTCACGTGAGCATTTAATAGGCTCTGTATGGGGCTATGGAGTGTCAATCGAAGACCGAACCATCGATTCGCATGTAAGAAATTTACGGGAAAAATTAAGAAAAGCCGGGTTTCCTGCAGATGAGTATCTGACGACTGTCTGGGGTATGGGCTATAAATGGGCCGGAAAGGATTAATGGATGTTTTCTGATATCATCAAATGGTTTTCAGATGAACCGATATTGGCAGCCATATTTAGCATATCCATGAACATTGCTGCATCTATAACGGGATTCCTCCCAAGTGCCTTTATTACTGCTGGAACAGTTGCCGCTTTTGATTTAAAAATGGGCCTAGTCCTATTGATCATCGGAGAAGCTGCTGGAGCAATTATAAGTTTTATTCTTTATCGTAAAGGAATCACTAAGCTAACCTCCTCTTTTCCTCAGCTTAAGAATAACAAATTATTTACTAAGCTCCAGAATACAGAAGGACCAGATGCCTATTTCATGGTTGTTTTGCTGAGAGTCCTGCCTTTTGTCCCATCAGGTGCAGTCACGCTGGCAGCAGCATTCAGCAAGATGAGGCTTCTGCCCTTTGGCATTGCCAGCACCATCGGTAAAATACCTGCTTTGTTTATTGAAGCCTTTGCGGTTTCACATGCATTAAAATTAAAATTGGAGCTGCAAATTACCATATTCCTTTTAGCTGCTTTTTCCTTTTTGGTTTATTATTTATGCAAAAATTATAAATTAAGTTAAGGAGCTTATCTTCGGCAGATAAACTCCTTAACTTTTTATATTATTCAGATGGAGAAAGCTCGTTTTCTGTTACCCACATGTGGTTTTTTACTTCCTGCCCGTCAGCTGTAGTAAAGTCAACTGTATAGACAGTTGTTTTCTGCACTGAATCGATTACAGCTGCTGCTCCTTCCATTCCCTCCATGTGGCTTGCATTTATTTTTACCTCGTCTCCTTCTTTAAATGGTTCCTCTCCTGCTTCAGCAATCTCTTCATGAACTACCCATTTATGATTTTCAACTTTTTTACCGCCAGTGGTTGGTGTATAAGAGACCGTATATACGGTTGTATCATAGGCGCCTGTAATTGTGGCTTCAGCTCCCTCCATCCCTTCCATATGTCCTTCTGTTATAAAGACCTTGCTTCCAACTTCATATTTTGGGTTTTCAGCTTCCTTTATTCCTTCAGGGACTTCTCCGGAGCCTGAATGGTCCATGCCTGAATGGTCTCCAGAATGGCCGCTGCTTTCATTATTCGTTGTGCTCTCTTCATTGCTGGTACCTTCCTGTCCGGCATTCTCATCATTTCCGCCGCAGGCAGTTAAAGTTAAAGCTGCAGCCAGAGAAACAAACCAGATGGCGAATTTTTTACTTGTCAGCATATCTATTCCTCCTTTTCTTCATGAAGTTAGTATGGCAATAAATTGTGCAGAAATTATGGAACAGGTATATAAAAAGTCTAATTAATTCCCTTTACTAATAGAAAATATGTACATTTCTGAGCCAAGTATTGAATATAAAAAGCATTGAAAACAGACACCCTGCTGGATGTCTGTATATTAACTTAAATTAAGCAGCCATTTTACGGCATTCTTCCGCACACTTAAAGCATGCTTCAGCACAGCGCTGACAATGGCCATGATCGTGTTTTTTGCACTCGTTTCCACATGCTTCACAAATTTCTGCACATAGGGCGCAAATTTGCCTGGCAAAAGGGCTGTTTGACTGCATCGCCTTAGCTGCAAATGCACAGATATCAGCACACTCCCTGTCCAGGCGGATACAATCCGCCATCATTTTAACATCCTCTTCACCTAAGCATGCATCAAAGCAAACATTACATGCCTCCATGCATTCTAAACAAGCCTGGATGCATTCTTCAAAAGATTGGCTATACATTCTATCATCCTTCCTTTTATTTCTTTACAAAGTTACTCTACCCGTGCATTTTTTTAGTAAACTGCATATTTTCTGCATAGATTGCGGATGCAAAAAAAGAGAGCAGAGAATTATCTCTCTGCTCCCCAATATTACTTCTGCATACCCGGCCCATTTCTTTCCTCTATAAATGGCACCTCTTTTTTTACATATGAGTAATCATTCCGGTTGACCGGAATAAATCCTTCCGGCTTATAAAAGCGCAGAAGGTCCTTGTAAACAATGCTGTCTGACATTTCAAGCTCTTTTTTCGCCTGATCGGAAAACGGCTTACAGGCATTAGCTTCAGCTATTTCGCCAGTTTTAGTAAAATAACAGGTCTCTTCAATCTGTGTATATTCCGGGGAAATGAAGTTGCCGTTTCGAAACGGGACTACTTCACGGTGCTTATCTGATAATAGATCTGACCCCATTTCGAGGTGATTTCTTGTATCAATGCCCAGCAGGTGAAGTAAAGTCGGACGCACATCCACCTGTCCGCCAGCATGATGAACAATGCCGCCATCCACTCCTGGTACATGGATGAATACTGGCACTCTTTGAAGCTTGGCATATTCAAATGGCGTAACCTCTTTTCCGGTCACTTCCGCCATAGCTTCATTGTGGTTTTCCGAAATTCCATAGTGATCGCCATACAGAACCACGACTGTATGGTCATACAGCCCGGACTCCTTTAAATCATTAAAGAACTGCTGGAGTGACTGATCCATATAATTCGCCGACTGGAAATAGTGGTTAACCACATCATTATCCGTTTCGCCAGAAGGAAAATCAGTATCCCACTCATCCATTTTAAAGGGGAAGTGATTAGAAAGAGTGATGAATTTTGTATAAAATGGCTCTGGCAGACTGGTCAGCATCGGCATGGATTCCTTGAAAAACGGCTTATCCTTCAACCCATAGTTTTTAGTATTTTCATTGCTCATATTGTAATACTCAGCATCAAAAAACTTGTCATAACCCATGGTTTTATACATTTCGTTACGGTTCCAGAATGTCTTGTAGTTTCCATGGAAAGCTGCTGAAGTATAGCCTAGTGACTTTAAAATAGCAGGTGTGCCATGGAAGGTATTTTGCGCTTTTGTTACATAAACCGCTCCCTGTGACATTGGATATAGCGATGTATCCATAATGAACTCGGCATCGGAAGTCTTTCCCTGTCCTGTTTGATTCACAATATTATCAAAATAAAACGTCTTGCCGCTATGTGCAAGTGAGTTCAGGAATGGAGTAACTTCTTTTCCATTCAGCTTGTAGTCAATGATAAAAGTCTGAAGAGATTCCATGGATACGTAAATAACATTCATGCCCTTAGCTATTCCGAAGTATTCAGGGTTCGGAGGTGCATACTTGGCTTTCACATAGTTCTCCACTTCAGTTACATCATTACTATCCGCCAGTGCCCTTTGGCTGGCAGACTTCGCATTTTGCACAATGTCATATACAGTGAAATTGTATGCTCCAAGGTATTTCACCAAATAATTGCGGTCGAAGGAACGTGTAAGCAGTTCAGGCCGGTCATTCTCAGCAATTTCAAGATTAATGAAGAATACAATGATACCTGCAGCGATAACAGCCAATGCGGGTTTTCTGCTAATTTTCTTTCCTGGTTTGTACCATTTCCTTACTGCCAGGAAAAGGAGCAGCAGAGTATCTGTAAAGTAAAAAATATCCCATGGAGACATTAAAGAAAGAGCACTATCCCCCAGCTGCCCCCCATTTACTTTTGCCTGCATTAGTACGGGAACTGTAATAAAGTCGTTAAAGAATCTATAATAAACGACATTTGCATAAAGCAGGAAGGATAAAAATAAATTCAAGCCAATAAGCATGCCTGATTGCCATTTTCCTTTGAAAAACAAAGCAAATCCCAGAAATACCAGTGTAGAGCTTAATGGATTCAAAAACAGCAGAAATCGCTGTATGTCATTGTTGATCCCTAAATTAAATTCGATTCGGTAGGCTATATAAGTTTTTAGCCATAAAAGGATAACAGACAGAAAGAACACAGCTAGGCTGGTTTTCGCCAAATTCCTAGGTGATTTAAATAACTTTCCCATAAGTGTGGTTTCACCTCTTAAATTGTAAACATGCGAAAAACTTAGCAGCGGCTAAGTTTTTATATGTAAAAAATATGTAAAGCCAGCATTAATAAATGGTGAATGAATGTAAAATAATATAGCACAGTTTCAAATGAATGAAAACTGATATCCTCTTAATATCTTTCGCCTTTTTCCTGCAAAATCCAACAACTTTTAATAATAATTTTCTGTTAACCCACGCAATCTGATGATAAAATGGATTTTCCCTTCATAATTTCAGTGCTGAGGGAGTATTGATTTTAAATAGGGTCAAGCTAAATATTAAACATAGTTGATTGGAGAGTCTTCATGAAGGAACGTTTCGTATTTTTTATTATTGGGATGCTTATCCTGACAATGGGTGTAGCCTTAATTATCAGGTCAAACCTTGGAGCTTCTGCCTGGGATGCCCTGGCTGTTGGTGAATCTCAAATGTTTAACTTAACAGTTGGCACCTTTGTTTTTATTAATGGAATCGCTCTTATTTTTATAAATGCTTTTTTAATGAAAAAAAAGCCTGAAGTCCTCGCAGCCATTTCCATATTAATAATTGGCGCACTAATTGACTTTTGGCTTCTCGTTATTTTTGGTGACCTTTCGCCGCAAACATTAGCAGGTCAATCATTCATTTTACTTTTTGGCATTCTTTCGATGGGAATGGGAGTTGCCATCTATCTTCAGGCCAAATTTCCGGCAAGTCCGATGGATACATTGATGGTAGCCATTCACACAAGATTTGGATTGAATTTAAGAAATTCAAGGATCATCAGCGAAAGCTTCGCCCTGCTTCTTGCGTTTTTATTCAAAGGCGCAATCGGTGTAGGCACGATTGTAGTAACATTAACACTTGGTTTGGTGGTACAATTCTTTTACCCTATTTTTGAAAAAACGCTTGAAAAAATGCAGGCACCCAAAGGCCCGCTTATTACCAAATGATCACCCTCATCCTGCTCTTTCTGAGCAGGATATTTTTAACTTTTAAACAAAATAGAATCCTTCCATTCTTCTGGCAGCAATGCCTGATACTCTTCCTGTACATACCTGTCATCCATTAAGACAATCATGCCTGTATCGTTTTCAGAACGAATAAGTCTGCCTCCTGCCTGAAGAACTTTGTTCATTCCAGGATAAGTATAGGCATAATCATAGCCGTTTTTTCCTTGCTGATGGAAATAAGCTTTCATAATATTGCGTTCAAAGCAGATCTGGGGAAGACCCACACCCACCACAAATACACCATTCAGTTTATCCCCCTGTAAATCAATCCCTTCTGAGAAAATCCCGCCCATGACTGCAAATCCTAACAGAGTTCCAGAAGCATTTGGCTGGAATGCCTCCAGAAACTTTTCCCTTTCTCCTTCATCCATTCCCGACTTTTGAATGATTGTTTGCATTGGCATTTCCTCATCGAGGAACCTTCCATAAACATTCTCCATATATTGATATGATGGAAAGAAAATCAGGTAATTTCCCTTTTGATCCTTAAGCATGTCCTTAATGGTGCTGACGATTGGTCCTATTGATCCTTCACGGTCACGATATCTTGTGGAAAGCGGCTGTATGTATACCTTTGCCTGATCTTTTGAGAATGGTGAAGGAATGGATACAATAAAATCTTCTTCTCGAAAGCCAAGCATGTCCAAATAATAATTGAGAGGCATTAAGGTAGCGGAAAAAAAGATAGCCGATTTGTATCCTTTTCTGGCCTTGTGCAGAAGATTCGATGGATCCAGGCAAAATAACTTGATGATCAGGTCATTTCTCTGCTTTTGAATATACGTTACAAACCTTTCATCATACAGTTTCCCAATTCTGATGAAGTTCTGGGCAGCAAAGAATACTTCCAGCAATTCTTCATCTGAATTATTTCGATTTTGCCCCAGATAGTTTTCCGCATATTGAACAAATCCCTCAAGAACTTCAAAAAGTTCTTCAGGGGGATCTTTTTCTGCGATCTCCTGATTTTCACCACATTTCTTTTTTAATGCAATAAAAATTCCATTAACCTGTTTTGCGCTTTTTTGGATCCCTTCATCCTTCCCCTTAAAGCTCCTGCTCAATTGAAGAAAGGATGATTTCTCCAGGGAACTTGAATACATTTCCCTTCCACGGTCCACAAGATTATGCGCTTCATCGATGAGGAGCGCCGTTTTCTTTTTATCCTCATCCAGGAATCTCTTAAGTGAGACCCTCGGATCGAAAATATAGTTATAATCACCAATAATGGCGTCGGCGGAGTATGCAGCATCCAATGAAAATTCAAAAGGACAGACTTTATGCCTCATAGCATATTTTTCAATGGTCGTTCTTGTTATCATGTTCTCATTCTTCAGGAGGTCAAGAACGGCATGGTTTATTCGGTCGTAATATCCATTGGCAAACTCACAGATGTCTTTTTGACAATTGGTTTCTTCCTTAAAGCAAATTTTTTCCTTGGCCGTGATTGTGACCGATTTTAGATTCAATCCATCTTCCTCCATCATGGCAATGGCCCCTTCAGCAGCCTGACGGGTAATGGTTTTGGCTGTAGCATAAATGATCCTATTTATATGTCCTTCCCCAATAGCTTTTAATGCCGGAAAAAGTGTAGAAATAGTTTTGCCAATGCCTGTAGGTGCGTTGGCAAATAAGTTTTTCCCTTCAGCAATGGTTTTGTATACTGCCACGGCAAATTTTCTCTGGCCATTTCGGTATGCAGGAAAAGGAAAAGCCAGTTCTTTTACGCTCCTTATTAATTCCTGCTGATGCTGAATCCTCAAATCAGCGTAAGGAAAATAGGATTCCAGAAGGTAAAGTATAAATTCTTCAAGTTCACGAAAAGAATAGCTTTGCTGAAATCTCTTGACTTCATTTGTTTTAGACTGTACATAGGTTAATTGAACCGTCATTTCTGAAAGATAATGATCTTTTGCATACATGAAAGCATAGCATTTAGCCTGAGCCCAATGGACAGGATAAGCATATTCATCAATTTCAGTTAGCGGGAGGGAAACAGACTTAATTTCATCGATCATGCATTCTTCATTTCTGATGAAAAGCCCGTCACACCTGCCCTCAAGCTGAAAGTCGATGTGATTGAAAGTTAAGGCTGCGTGCAGGTACACTTCTTTTTGATCTTCTTCCCCATAAAGTTTTTGGATTCTCTGATGAATCCTGGTTCCTTCTGAAAGCGCCACTGCAGAACGGAAGCCTGTTTCAATGCTGCCGCTTTTATAAACATATTCAACTAACGATCTAACCGATATTTTTATCTTATTAGGCATTGAAACGGCTCCTTGCTTTATTATTCCCTCATTATAGCACATACGTTCTATTAGTGAGAAAGATTTGCAAAATCAGGAAAAGACCATTTACAATTTAAAGAGATAAAAAATGGGAGGAGCGTGAGCGGTTCTGTTCGTTTTTTGAGCAGCCCAAAAAGTTGAAAAAAATTATTTTTTGGACAATAACTGGAGGGTCTTTTATTTTATTGGGATTCCTCATCTATTTTGCTTCAATGGATTTGATATCAAATAAAGTAATGACAGAAGTTGCCGGCAGCATCACTGAGAATGATCTGGAGATGCTTGCCAATGATCCAAATGTCGAGGCCCTCCTTGGAAGCAGCCAGGATGATTTAAAAGCTATAGATTTTGAAGAGACATCATTGCCGATCAAGACAAAAGAAGAGGCTGTGAAGAAGATTTCAGAGAGCTTTTCGATGAAGGAAATCCAGCAGAGTGTCTCTAAATTAAAAGGCGGACTGACTGCTGAAGAGCAGAATGAAATATACAGCCTTTTAACTGAAAGGTTATCAGAGGAAGAATTAACTGCTTTAAAACTCATTGCTATTCAGGAAGTAAAAAGGAATCATTAGCACTAAATAATTCTAAAGAACTGTTTTTGTCTTATTCGAAAGATTTGGGATATTAGACCAAGCAAGATTCCTCCTTTTTCATACCATAGTATTGGAAGGGAGGGATATATAATGTATCAATTGGCATTATTATATCTTGCTTGTATGCTTGCTGGCTACGGCATGACAATGGTACCTGTTACTGCAGTTATTACTTCAGGCATTGCCAGCTTTTTCACCATTGTCGGAAGTCTGGCTATGATCATCTTTGGTCTTGCCATCCTTTATCTTGGCGTGAAAGCTTTGTTAGGGAAATAGTTTACACCTAGGAAATACCAGCCCTGAGCGGCTGGTGTTTTCGTTTTGCCTCCTTTTAACTGAACCCGTCATTCACCAGACAGCAGCTGTGCTGAGGCAAGTTCGATCCCATTTTTAAAAAAATGCTCTGCAATTACATGTCTTAGCCGGCTTTCAAATTTCTGTTTGGCATCAAAGTTTGCAACAGGCACTTCAATTAAAAAGTCCATGGCCTTATTGCGGAAATCCACAAAACGGATATCTGGTGCAGGTGCATTTAAAACCCCTTCTGTTTTAGGCATTTCCACGTTTACTGCTTCTCTAAGAAGCTTTTCAACTTTATCTGTATCAGTGCCATACGCAACGCTGATTAGAACCTGTGCAAGCATTTCAGAGCCTGTCCGGTTCTTAATGATCTGTTCGATGAAGTATTGGTTCGGGACGATGAGGGTTCCCTCTTTAGCTGTGCGGACGATAGTGGATCTGAGACGAATGCTTTCTATTTTACCAATCTTATTATTGATCTCGATCACTTCACCAATTTCAATCGGCCGTTCGAAAAGGATGATGATGCCTGAAATAAAGTTACCGGCAATATTGCGCATGCCAAACCCTATACCAATGCCGAGAACACCCAGTATGGCAGCAGCTGCAGTCAAATCAAGCCCAACCGTTGTCAGGCTGAAGGCGAGCGCTGCAATCATGACGGTATAATAGATCATTCTGTTGAATGAATAGCCGAGCCCCCTGTCAACACCATAGAATTCATAAACAGATGTTAATACATATTTGGTGAATACTTTTACGATCCGATTTGCAAGAGAGACTATCAAAAACGCTACAATTATTAAATATAGTGTCACATCTACCTCCCCTGCTGTGAATAAGGTATAAAAAAGCCATTTCTCCCTTGAAAAATAAAACAAAAATAGAATGATAATTCCATAAAAAGCTGCCCAGTTCACGAGTGAAGAAATTCCCTGCATGATCCGGTCGTTTTGTACTGACTTGCCCTTTCTCTTATTCACGAGTAAGTTAAGTGCCCATTTGGCAGCCAATATCACTCCTGCAAACAATAAAAACAGCATTGCTTCCTTAATGGTTACATTTTTTATAAACAGCATATTTATACTCCTTCACCATTGTGTTTTTAATGTTTTACCTATTCCTCTTACATCGATTCTTAAACGGCTGTGTTTAATACTGTTTGAAAAAAGGAAAGGTGATTACTAAATACATATAATAAGGTTGGGGTATATGAATGTGGATCAATAAACCATTTTTTAAATATGCAGCAGGCACTATTACCGTATTAATCATCATTTTTCTGCTTGGTAAGATTGATTACTTCCTATGGCCAATTAAAGCTTTGGTTGCCACCATTTTCTTTCCGGTATTGATCGCCGGTATTCTTTACTACATATTGAGGCCCCTGGTTAGACTGGTTTCCAGGTCTTTACCCAAAACAGCCAGTATAATCGTCATTTTTGCTTTGGTGCTGAGTGCAGGGTATTTAGGATTTAACGCAATCGGCAATTTGATTGGCAGCCAGGTTACTGAACTAAGCGAAAACCTGCCGGCAAAGTTGGAAGATTTATCGGATGAAACGGAGAAAGTGGTTGAAAATAACAATATGGGCATGTTTTCTTATGACCAAGTCAAAAACAAAGCCTTGAACTTTTTAGAGACTATTTTATCAGGCGCTGGCGAGAACGTGATGAAGGTCTTCTCTACCATTACAAGCATTGTCACTGTCTTGGTTGTGGTGCCCTTTATTCTTTTCTACTTCCTTAAGGATGACCACAAGCTACGGCCTTTTCTGTTAAAATACCTGCCTGATAAACACGAGGAAGAAGGCAATAAAATTCTCGGAGATATTGATAAGACCTTGTTTTCCTATGTTAGCGGCCAGTTTATAGTGGCAGTCGTAGATGGTGTGTTAATGTATTTGGGTTATAAGATAATAGGTTTGGAATATGCATTAATATTAGCATTTTTTGCGATGTTCCTTACTGTCGTGCCATTTCTTGGCCCGGTACTTGGCATTATACCCGCAATCTTCATCGGTTTACTGCAAGGTCCCGGAATGGTATTAAAAATAGTATTAGTGCTTATCGCTGTTCAGCTGCTTGAAAGCAATCTCGTTTCCCCTCATGTGATGGGCAAAAGGCTTAACCTCCATCCGCTTACAGTCATCATTATCTTAATGGCTGCAGGATCAATTTATGGTTTTATCGGAATCCTCATTGCCATACCGTTCTATTCCGTCGTTAAGGTACTTGTAAAAGACTTTAGAAGATTTTACCGTTTAAGAACAAGGAAAAGCTTGCTCTCAGAAGAAATATAAGTGACCGACTGCCGTTATGGCAGTTTTTTATTTATTGGGCATGCTTATCCCAAGAAATAACAGTATAATAAGAATTGCGCGTGAATAATTCGAGAGGAGATTTTTATATGGCATACCCAAATACAAAAGAAACCATTAACTTACTAAAAGAAATCGTTTCTATTCCAAGCCCATCCGGTAATACAAATGAAGTGATTACATATGTGGAAAAGTTTTTTAATGAGCTTAATGTTGAAACAAATCGCAACCGCAAAGGAGGGCTAATTGCTTCCCTTCCCGGTAAAGACCAAACTCGTCACCGGATGCTGACTGCCCATGTTGATACCCTTGGAGCGATTGTGAAAGAAATTAAGCCTAGCGGCCGCCTGAAGATTGACCTGATTGGGGGATTCAAATATAACTCGATTGAAGGCGAATATTGCGAAATCGAAACATCTTCAGGCAATAAGTTTACCGGCACCATCCTGATGCATCAAACTTCTGTTCATGTATATAAAGATGCCGGGAAAGCTGAAAGAAACCAGGACAACATGGAAGTCCGCATTGATGAAAAAGTACATAATGCAGAGGATGTCCGTGCACTGGGCATTGAAGTTGGGGACTTTGTTTCCTTTGATCCGCGGGTGCAGACGACACCGGCAGGATTCATTAAATCACGCCATCTGGACGATAAGGCAAGCGTCGCAATCCTTCTTCAGCTGATTAAACAGCTGAAGTCTGAGAACATTGAACTGCCGTACACGACCCATTTCCTTATCTCAAATAATGAAGAAATCGGCTATGGCGGCAATTCCAATATTACACCGGAGACTGTGGAATACCTGGCTGTTGATATGGGTGCTATGGGTGATGGCCAATCGACTGATGAGTATACCGTTTCCATCTGTGTTAAGGATGCAAGCGGTCCTTATCACTATGAACTAAGAAAGAGTCTGGTTCAGCTTGCCAAGGATAACGGAATTGGGTATAAGCTTGATATCTATCCTTTTTATGGATCTGATGCATCGGCAGCCATCCGTGCCGGACATGATATCGTTCATGGCTTAATCGGACCGGGGATTGATTCCTCCCATGCATTCGAGCGTACACATGAGGATTCAATTGAAAATACAGCTAAGCTGCTATATCACTATGTACAGTCAGAAATGGTACTTTAAGAAAGAAAGAAGAACCTGCACCCATGAGTGCAGGTTCTTTGTATTATCATTCAGTTCCAGGCGGCCTCTTGCCTCTTTGCAGCTCCCAGATGGAGAGCCCAAAGTCCATTTGAAGATGAGGATAGTCCTTGAATTGTGTCCAATCCCCGCCCCATTCAAAACCAAGATCCTTTGCCATATCAACGACCTCCATCCAATCCGACTTACTGTTGCCGTTGCCGTCATACTGCATATCCCAGATAACCTGGCCATCTACCGACATCAGGGCGAAATCAATCGCCAGACCGAAATTATGGTAAGACTCTCCCCCTTTAGCATGCGTAACAATATTCCCCTCAACTGAGCGCCCTTTTTCGTATAGGGCATCCTGTTCTTCTATACTTCTGAAATCCTGGGTGATGACTACGTTAATGCCTTTGTCAGCAGCCTGAGCAATAAGTTCCTCTTTCTTTTCTGCAACGGCAGGGTGCAGAGCAGCTGGCGGTGGAACTTCTGTTAAGTCAGGTTCTTCTATAAAATGAATATATTGATAGAACAAAAGTCCGATAGTTGATATGAATAATAATAAAACAAAAAGTCTTCTTAATTGTCTTAAAAGCAAGGTTTATTTTCCTTTCTTTGAGGGTTCCGCAGATAGATCCTTCTTATTTTAACAAGACTTTATCGAAACTTCACCTTTTAAGAGATTGAATTCCATCATTTACAATAGGAAGTCAATCCTTACAGCTGGATAAGCGAAATAAATCCCTTTGCCAGAAAGAAAAAATTTATTTATTTGTTTTGGAATATAGGTTTTGGGTATACAAAATAGAAAGTCAACAGAGGAGGAAATACTTATGAACAAAGATCAAACAAACGGCAATGCTGATCAATTAAAAGGTGAATTTAAAAAGCAATACGGGAAGCTGACCAATAATGAATCCAAAGAAGCTGAAGGCAATATGGATAAATTAAAAGGACAGGCACAGGAAAAATGGGGAGATGCAAAAGAAGCACTGTCGAAGACTTTCAATGATCGCAGAGATTAATAAAAGTACTCAACGCAGCTTTATTGCGTTGAGTACTTTTCCATGAGCAGATTAATTAATTAAAAAGTCGTTTTCGCCCCTAAATAACGAGGCTTCCAATATGAATTATTCATATCGCTGATTTCTACACCGCGTGATGAACCGGCATGAATGAATTTGTAATTGCCAAGATAAATTCCCGCATGTGATGGGCCGGACTTGTATGTTTCAAAGAAAACCAAATCGCCCACTTTTGGTGCTGATACATGTTTTGTCGCGCTCCAAATGGATGCTACAGTACGTGGAATAGAGATTCCTGCTTTACCGTATACGTAATTCAGGTAGCCGCTGCAGTCGAATCCGGCAGGTGAGCTTCCTGCCCATTCATAAGGTGAACCAATGTATTTCTTTGCTTCATCGATTAGTTCATTCACCTTTGATGTCGTTTGCCCTGCTACCTGTGATTCTGCCGGCTTGCTTGATGCCGAACCAGTTACTTTTAGAGTCTGGCCGGCATAAATCAAGTCAGAAGAAAGGCTGTTCATTGCCTTTAGTTGTGAAACCGATAAGTTATGGCGAGATGCAATACCTGAAAGAGTGTCGCCTCTTTTGATGGTATAAGATCCAGTGCTTGCAGGAGCAGAAGGTGCAGCAGTGTTAACCGAACCTTTTACTTTTAGCTTTTGACCTGGATATATCGTGTCACTGCTGATTCCGTTTAAACTTTTTAGTGTACTGACGGAAAGGCCATGTGTTCTTGCAATTCCCCATAAAGTATCGCCTGATTTCACTGTGTAGCTGACAGTACTGCTAGAAGACCCGCCTGTTGAGGCGTCATGGCTGTGCGGTGCGAGCAGAGTCAGGGCTTGTCCTTTGTAAATTATCGATCCTGATATATGATTCCATGTCTTTAACTCTTCAATTGAAAGATTGTTAGAGCGGGAGATTCCCCATAAGGTGTCGCCAGACTGAACTATATATTTATTTTCATGAGCACTTGCTTCTCCATTGAACGGTGTAATCAAAAAACCAGCTGTCGCAGCCATTGTAAGTAGTTGTTTCTTCAAGTTGTACACTCCTTAAATTTCTTTGACAACCTAATATTAGTAATAATTCTAGTAAAATCCTATCTGAAAATAATGGGCTAATAGGCATAATCAACCATATTTTCATAGTTTTGCCTCGAATGGTTAAATTGTAGTAAATTTATCCTGCATTTATTGGTGGTAATTTCCAAACTATCAGAAGAAACCGGGTCGTTTTTCATCATATTTCAGATTATTCTAATTAAACTTTTTTCTTTCTAAACAAAAATAGATCAGCATTCTTAAGCTGATCTATTTAAAGAAAACTCTTTAAATCCATATTCTCTTATTTTCTGCTCTGCGTGTAATACCCAAAGAATCAAGCTTTTCAAGAAATGGAATCATATACTTTCTGGAAAGGCCCAATACTTCCTTTGCGTGGCCCACTTCAAATTCAGCATCTGTGCTCTTTTTCAGTTCTTCTACCGCTCCTCTAAAATGATCACCATGCCAATAGTTTTGTGCATCCAACGGTACGACGATTTCCTGGTCTTCTAAATATCGTTTTAAATCGCCTTTGAGATTCTCAGGAATCCCGGCGGAAGCATAATACTCGTCAAAAGGCTTTACTTTATAGCCATCTTTTTTTAATTCAGCAAGAAGATTGTCAGTTCGTTTTTGCCAGCTTTTCGGTACATGAGGATAAAAACCATTATTCTGTAAAAACTGTCCTTTTCTTTGAAATGCACTTTTTTCAATCCCTGAATTTAAGACAAATTCAACCAGCATTTTAGGATATTTATTCTGCATTGCCTGCAGCAATTCTGCTTTATTGGCCCCTTGCTTCATTGGATTTTCCAGGTGGAACTCATTCAGGCGGTCAGCTATTTCTTCTTCTATTGCCTCTTTGATGGCTAATAAAGTGAATTCCTTACTGTTAATTCTCAGGAAATCTTCTTCTTGAAGTATTTCCTTAACCGTCAATTCATCCAGCGAGGTTTTTGCTGTAACCTCCGAAAGCGAAAGCACCTTATTTTCTGACAACGCAGCTTTTATGCGATCGTTCGGTGTCCCTTCTTTTTTCCTGCTTAATTCCTCAATGGTTTTTTGGCCGAACCGGTATTTTTCACCGTTCGGATCAATCACCCAGCCCCCGCCAATGGTCTCCTGGGGACTCGGCCGTCTTAAAATGAACCTGTCTCCCCTTTTGGCGACGACTTCCTCTTCTAAACGCAGCTGGCAGAGAATTTCTCCTTCTGAATTGGATAATTCATTACGGTCAAAAAAGACGATTTTACCCATGACCTCAGCTGTACCAATATGGCATTTGATCGGCATTCTCTGTTTGACGATATGCTCTAAATCTACCACCATCCTTACAGCTACATCAATGGTTTTCGTGACGCTGAAATGCTCAGACGATACAAGGACCTCGCCCCGCTCAATATCCTCCTTCGAAACACCCGAAAGGTTAATGGCTGCCCTTTGCCCTGCAAATGCCGATTTTGCAGGCTGATGATGTACCTGCAGCTGGCGTGCCCTGGTCTCGATACCAGTTGGCATGATTTTCAGAAGCTGTCCTTCTTCGACTTTTCCTTCATAAACAGTGCCTCTGATTACAGTTCCCTGGCCTTTCACCGTAAAGACCTGATCGATTGGAAGGCGGAATGCACCTTTTGCATCCCGTGTGTCCTGTTCTTTCAGCGTATGAATAATCAAACCCTTTAACTCTTCAATCCCTTTGCCTGACAGGCTATCTGTTAAAATAAATGGAACACCTTCAAAAACAGTGCCTTTCAGTTCCTCAAGAATTTCCTCTTTAACAAGGCTGGCGAACTCTTCGTCCACACGGTCAATTTTTGTTATGGCGACAATGCCATTTCGGATCCCCAGAAAATCGAGAATTTCCAAATGTTCTCTTGTTTGCGGCATAACACCCTCATCTGCTGCGACAGCCAGAATGACTAAGTCTATTCCTGCAACACCTGCAATCATTTGCCTGATAAAACGCTCATGACCCGGTACATCCACTACTGAAATTTGAATTTCCTCATCTTCATGTAAAGGGGCAAATCCCAGTTCTATGGATATTTGCCTTTCTTTTTCTTCTTTAAGCCTATCTGTATCCACATTTGTTAATGCTTTTGTCAATGTAGTTTTTCCATGATCGATATGGCCGGCCATACCGATTGTAAAGTATCTTTTCATCAAATCTGCCACCTGCTTCTTTTTGCATTCTTTTTCCACTGTATCCTGAAAAAAAGAATCTTTCAATCATCTGGTTTTATAAAGACAGCATCGCACCTATAGCTCCACAATACGCCCCATTTTGAATAAAGACAGGATTCTTGCCAAGCATGGCGGTATACTTCTTTAAAAGGTGCTTTAACGGTTCATTATGCTGAACCGTGCTTCCTATATAAATAATATCGCCAATCCGGTGCTGAACTGCTGCCTGAGTGCTTAGGAGCACAATTGTTTCTGCAATCATGTTTGTTAAACTGGCAGCTTTGTCTTCCTTGCTTACATGATCATCTTTAAATTTCCCAAAATTGCTGGCAGTCAGGCTGCCATCTATCGGTGAATTGAATGGTGCGTATATATCTTTAACCATTAAATCTGCATTCTCTGCTTTCCCGCTGCCTGCCAGCGAAACAAACGCGGAAAAATCTTTTTCACCTGTCAGCAATCTCCCCAGGCCCATCAATGTGCCACCGCCGATTCCGCTCCCGGACACCCTTGAGATTCTCCCGCCGCTGTTCAGGCAAATCGAAGTTCCTGTGCCTATACTTATTAAGAGAAATTTTTCATAAGATAAACCATCTTGCTTCATCAAATAGGATGCACCTATACCGCTAGACTCAAATTCAGGAACAATCCGGGCATTTTGAAAAAACTCATACTTAAGGTATTCAGCCTTCCCGCCTGTCAGGGCAATTGGCGCATCACCAGCAGTCATCCTCAGCCATTTCAGAGAACTATCCAGTTCATCAATTGAATAGCTTTTGTAATGAATTTGACCATGTTCATCAAAAGCCATTTTCAGCAGAGAACCTCCAGCATCAATTCCTATTTTAGCAGGTTTCAAGCAGATTCCGCCTTTCCAGCTTTATCTTTTCCAATCATTTTGAATGGCAGCAGCAATAATGAAAACAGGAATATTGCCGCAATTTCCAGTGTTATTATGTAATAAGGGTAAGGTCCAAAGTAATCTATTAATGATGGATTTTCCGGCTTACGGGAAAGGAACATATAATTTCCTCCTGTTAGCTTGTTTGCGAAAAATGCCGCCGCTGCACAGAAATTCAGGAAGGTAAATGATTGGAACAAACCCTTTCCTGTTGGCCTGAATTGATGAACAAACACGAAATGGCAGGTACAAACGATTAGATTATGAGTAATAAAAAATTGAAAATAGCGAAAATGAGGAAAGCCTAGAAACAGCTCAGGAGTCAGAATGGCCATTAATGCCCCTGTGACGCCAATGTAATAGACAATCTGGAAGACAGTCTTAGATTTCGATGCTAATAATAACAAGCAAAGAACTAAGCTTATGGAGCAAAGCTGAAGCGGCAGAGTGAAGGAAATATCCCATCTCCCGCCATGATAAAGCCAGAAATGGTAAAGGAGTTCCAAAGTAAAAAGCAATAGAAACATATACAGCCTGAATTCTTGATCAAGCCGGTATAAAACTTTTCTGAATATGAATAAAAGTACGGCTGCTGCTGCAAATAAGACAATCATGGCAATATGAGGTGCGGAAAAAACCATAAAAGGGAAGGCTTTATAATCATGAGAAAATACTCTGGACAAACTATTCTCTCCCTTCTGGGCTGGAGACTGCTCTCCGGGCCAGGGAAAGAATCAGTCTCCAATTAAATTATTTATTAAACCAAAGGGGATCATCATTATCAGCTTCCCCATTATAATTAATCAGAACCTCTTCACCTGCTTTAATATCTCTATAGGCGAAAAAGTCAAAGGTATGGTTGTCAAAATTGATATCATATACTGCATTTGGCTTGTAGGAATGGTTAAAAAGCATCCCATAGCCTAATAAGATAGCACTGTGATTTTTCCCGTATTCAAACGCATAATCAGCTAGAGCCGTTTTTTCAATATGCTGATGCTCTTTGTTTGGATAAGGAAGGACCGGGGCCTCATGAATCAGTTCACCCTTTTTAATATCGCGAGTAGCAAAGACTCCTCTATTATGTTCGCCATCGCTTACTGCTGATGTCTTAATTTCAATCATTTCGTTACCTGCACATTCTCGTCAATGACGTTTTATTTTTCAGCGAGCCTAAACTCGCCAAATTCCAATTTATTTGTGGTTTCAAGCTGAATCACTTCAGGAGAGTCCAGCTGAATGCTATTAGAAAATAGCGGACCGTCATAAACAAACGTATGATACTCACCTGATTCACCCATTGGACATACAGGTTTAGCTTCAATTTTGCTTACAAAGTCTTGATTAAGTTCCTTGCCCAGCCAGGAGCTGTCCAATACATCTTCCCGGACACGTATGACTTTCGCTTTATAGCCTGATTCCACAAATGCCTTTAATGCCTTAAGACTATCTTTCTCCTCCATCCATAGAGGATATACTGCATCCAATCCTGCATCAGCTGCTGTTTTTTCTCCCCATTCGCGGTGTCCATCCAAGTAAAGATCCCCATATGCAATGCCTGTAACCCCATATGTGTTTTTTATTTTTCTTAAATCACTCACGAAACGTTCTGAGTAATCTTCAAAAGTACAATGAATAAACTCTGCAGGTATGGATAAGCTTTTTGCCTGAAGCTGAATTAATTCCTTTTTTTCACCATGCCCGAAGGTTCTGCCAATCTCCTGCGGAACCGTTGTAAGAAGGCATGCAACCTCAAACCCCTTTTTTATCAGCACATCCAGAGCCAGGCAGCTGTCTTTGCCTCCGCTCCAAGATAAAACGACTTTCTTCTTCAACAGTCATCACCAACTTTAATAGTATGGGAAAAAGGAAAGATGGTCTATCCTTTTTCCCCTTATTCCTAATTTAAAAATTGAAACTGTGTTCGGCTTCCTGTCTGGCTTGCAGTTACTTCCAGACGTGCATCAATTCTTTCCTTCAGCTCAGGAACATGAGAGATGATGCCTACAAGCCTTCCGCTGCTTTGGACTTCGATCAATGCTTCTATTGCCTGATCTAATGATTCGGGATCAAGTGTCCCAAATCCTTCATCAATGAACATTGTCTCAAGGGATACTCCTCCTGCGTATTGCTGCACCACGTCTGCCAGGCCAAGAGCAAGTGCGAGCGCGGCTTTAAAGCTTTCTCCGCCAGATAAAGTTTTCA
>NZ_CAXQGS010000097.1:0-26160 GCF_964223445.1 Cytobacillus sp. | reverse complement strand
CCTGTGAGAGTAGGACGCTGCCGGGCATATGAAAGAGCACCTGATGGGTGCTCTTTTTTGTGTGCTTGGATGAGTTACGGTACCCAATATTTTATTGGGACTCTTCTTTTTAATGGAAAATAGATATATGCGTCACATCGGTCAACAAATGCGCCACTTTTTCATGATATGCGCCACTCCTTATATCACCGTCTGTTTTAATAGTCAAATCTATTCTCTCCAAATATAAATTGCGCCAAATGTAAATAAACTCCGAAACATGCTAGATAAAAGTGAAAACCTGATAGATAAACATCTAGACATGTTAGATAAAACCCAATACATACTAGATAAACTTCAAAACCTGCTTGATATATATTTTTAGAACCTCACTCCTTCATTTAGCTTCAACGAATTCAGGCATAATTCAGCCGTTTCATCCCACTCAAAAAAGGATAACCTATTCATAAAGAATCCAATTTTCGAAAAAAGGTTATCAAAAGCCCATTTCTTTTGTACAATAGGGACTTAATGGGGAGAGGACACCCATGGGCCTTTTAATTCCCCGTAAAGGAGGACTTGCATTGCTGGAGAACAGTTTTATAATGGTCGCCATTATTTTGATCATTAATATTGTATATGTATCATTTTTCACCATCAGGATGATTCTGACGCTTAAGGGACAAAGGTACCTTGCAGCTTTTATAAGTACAATTGAAGTTGTCATTTATGTAATTGGACTGGGGCTGGTTCTGGATAACCTAAATGAAATACAAAATCTGATTGCTTATGCAGTCGGTTATGGAATTGGCGTTATTGTCGGCATGAAAATTGAAGAGAAGCTTGCTCTTGGCTATATTACGGTAAATGTAATTACAAAGGAATATGACAGGGATCTTCCAAAGGCTTTAAGAGATAAAGGCTATGGTGTCACAAACTGGGCAGCTAACGGACTTGAAGGCGATCGAATGGCACTGCAGATCCTGACACCGAGAAAATATGAATTAAAGCTTTATCAGACGATTAAAGAACTGGATCCTAAGGCCTTCATCATCGCTTATGAGCCAAAAACAATTCATGGAGGCTTCTGGGTGAAATCTGTTAAGAGAGGAAAGTTATCTCAATGAGCAAAGCCAAGAACAAAATGGTGTTTGAGGTCCAGGAAAACGAAACGATTGACCAGTGCCTGAACAGGATACAAAAGGCAGGATATATACCTGTTAGAAGGACTGAGAAGCCTATATTTAAAGAAGTTAAGACAGGCGGTAAAGTCGAATATGAACCGGCTGGAAGGCAGATAGTTTTTGAAGCAAAACTAATCGATAATTAAAACACGAACATTAATTGTCTGACTTTTAGTATTGTTCGATTTTTCGATTGACAGAGTATCAGGTATGTTGTTAATATGGTGGTAGTTAATAAAACGTGAATAAACCCCTCGTATAATAATGGGAATAAGGCCCATAAGTTTCTACCCGGCAACCGTAAATTGCTGGACTATGAGGGAAAGCTGATATGCCCGGCATGTAGAAGGAATGGTCCCTGCCGTTTGCAGGTGTCTTCCTTACGGTTCTTTTTAGCCCGGACAGATTACTTTCTCTCATTTTAAGAGAAGGGTCTGTGCGGGTTTTTTATATTGGAAGATTTGGAGGAGAAGGAATGAGCGCACAAGCAGCAGTCATAATGGGAAGTAAATCAGATTGGGAGACGATGAAGCACGCTTGCGGAATTCTGGAAGAGCTTGAAATCCCTTTTGAAAAAAAGGTTGTTTCAGCTCATCGGACTCCAGATCTTATGTTTGAATATGCTGAGCAGGCAAGAGAAAGAGGAATCAAGGTAATTATTGCCGGTGCTGGAGGAGCGGCACACCTGCCAGGTATGGTAGCGGCGAAAACGACACTTCCTGTCATTGGAGTACCAGTGCAATCAAAAGCTCTAAACGGACTGGATTCATTGCTGTCCATCGTTCAGATGCCCGGCGGCGTCCCTGTTGCAACGGTTGCGATTGGAAAAGCAGGAGCTACTAACGCAGGGTTGCTGGCAGCACAAATTCTTGGCGCTTTTGATGCAGCCATTGCAGAACGTCTTCAGTCAAAAAGAGATAAAACAAAACAGGAAGTACTAGAAAGCAGTGATGAACTTGTCTATTAAAACGATTTTACCTGGACAAACAATTGGAATTATTGGCGGGGGACAGCTCGGGAGAATGATGGCACTGGCAGCAAAAGCAAATGGCTTCAGGATTGCCGTTTTGGATCCAGATGAAGACTCTCCATGCGGACAGGTTGCGGATATTATAATCATTGGCGAATACGGTCATTTAGATTCTATAAAAGAGTTAGCTGACGTCAGTGACGTTGTGACATATGAATTTGAAAATATCAGTGCGGAAGCTCTTGAGTGGCTGTGTGCAAATGCGTATGTCCCGCAGGGGAGCGAGGTGCTGGAGATCACCCAGGACCGGACAAAGGAAAAAGCAGCCATCCAAAGAGCTGGCTGCGAGGTAGCGCCATATGCGGTCATTACTACTGAAAAAGACATTTATGATAATATAGAAAAGCTTGGCTATCCAGCAGTATTAAAGACATCGAGAGGCGGATATGACGGAAAAGGGCAAGTTGTGATAAAGAGAGGGCAGGATATTAAGAAAGCTGCACAGCTTCTTGGGAATGGCGTGTGCGTCCTTGAAAAATGGATAGCTTTCGAAAAGGAAATATCGGTTATTATCTGCCGGAATATTTCGGGAGAAAAAGCGGTATTCCCTGTCGGGGAAAATGTCCATAAAGAAAACATTCTGCACCAGACAATTGTGCCGGCCATGATCACAGCTGATGCTGAGGAACGGGCAGTAAATGCAGCAAACCAGCTGGCAGAAGCTTTAAGTCTTGTCGGTACATTGGCTGTCGAAATGTTTTTGACAAAAGACGGACAGATTTACATTAACGAGCTTGCGCCTCGTCCGCATAACTCAGGCCATTATTCAATTGAAGCTTGCGAAACCTCCCAGTTTGAACAGCACATTCGTGCGGTTTGCAATTGGCCCCTTGGCAGCACGGAGCTATTAAAACCGGCGGTTATGGTAAACATACTAGGAGAGCACCAGGAGCCTTTAATTAAGAAAATACCTGAATTGGATGACTGGAAGATACACTTGTACGGAAAAAAGGATGCCAAATATAAACGCAAGATGGGCCATGTCACGCTTTTGCGGAACTCAGCCGAAGAGGCGATCGAAGAAGCAGAAAAAAGCGGCATTTGGACCCCTGTGAAGGAAAAGATCGGAGGATAAAACATGATTGAACGTTATACGAGACCGGAAATGGGAGCTATCTGGACAGAAGAGAACCGCTTTCAGGCTTGGCTTGAGGTAGAAATTCTTGCTTGTGAAGCTTGGGCAGAATTAGGAGATATTCCGAAAGAAGATGTTCAGAAAATCCGTGAGAATGCTTCTTTTAATATTGACCGCATAAAAGAAATCGAAGAGGAAACACGACATGATGTGGTCGCTTTTACTCGCGCGGTATCTGAATCCCTTGGAGAGGAGCGCAAATGGGTTCATTACGGGCTTACTTCAACAGATGTGGTTGATACGGCGCTTTCTTACTTAATCAAGCAGGCGAATGATATCCTTCTAAAAGATATTGAACGCTTTGTGGAAATCCTGAAAAACAAAGCAAAGGAACACAAGCATACAGTGATGATGGGCCGTACGCACGGGGTGCATGCTGAGCCAACTACATTCGGTTTAAAGCTTGCATTATGGTATGAAGAAATGAAGCGTAATCTTGACCGCTTTAAAGAAGCAGCTGCTGGTGTGGAATTCGGTAAAATCTCTGGTGCAGTTGGAACATATGCAAACATCGATCCGTTCGTTGAAAAATATGTGTGTGAAAAGCTGGGCATCCAGCCAGCGCCAATTTCAACGCAAACACTTCAGCGTGACCGTCATGCACATTATATGGGTGCGCTTGCGCTGGTGGCCACTTCAATAGAAAAATTTGCTACGGAGATCCGCGGTCTGCAAAAAAGCGAAACGCGTGAAGTGGAAGAGTTTTTCGCGAAAGGCCAAAAGGGATCTTCAGCGATGCCGCATAAACGCAATCCAATTGGTTCAGAAAATATGACTGGTATGGCAAGAGTGATCCGCGGCTATATGATGACTGCGTATGAAAATGTGGCATTATGGCATGAGCGGGATATTTCCCACTCATCAGCTGAAAGAATCATTCTGCCTGACGCTACAATTGCACTGAACTATATGCTGAACCGCTTTGGGAATATCGTAAAGAACTTAACAGTTTTCCCTGAAAACATGAAACGCAATATGGACCGTACGTTAGGGCTGATTTACTCTCAGCGTGTTCTGCTAGCCTTGATTGACAAGGGCATGACTCGCGAAGAGGCATATGACACTGTTCAGCCGCGGGCCATGGAAGCATGGGAAAAGCAGGTACAATTCCGCAGCTTGATCGAGCAGGATGAAACGATAACTTCCAAGCTTTCTGAAGCAGAAATTGATGACTGCTTTGACTATAACTACCACATTAAGCATGTGGATACCATTTTTGACCGTCTAGGATTATAAAAAAATAAAGAGGTAAAGAGCAGTCTTTACCTCTTTATTATCGGGAAAATTCCCAATCTTCTTAATAATAACGTCTAGCAGACATGCGCTATTCATATAAGGGAGGCTCTCCGCTATGGAAAAAGGAGAATTGTTATACGAAGGCAAAGCCAAAAAGGTTTATCAGACAAACGATGGAAATACCGTCTGGATTGAATACAAAGATTCTGCAACAGCCTTTAATGGTGAGAAAAAGGCAAGCATCAGCGGCAAGGGCCGTTTGAATAATGAGATTACGAGTTTGCTTTTTTCAAAGCTTCATGACCTGGGAATAGAATCTCACTTTATTGAAAAACTTTCAGAGACAGAGCAGCTTGTGAAAAAGGTGGATATCATTCCGCTCGAAACAGTGGTCCGCAATGTTGCGGCGGGGAGCTTTTCTAAGAGATTGGGAGTTGTAGAAGGAAAAGAATTATCGAGACCGATTGTTGAGTTCTACTACAAAGATGATGAGCTCGGTGATCCGCTGCTGACAGAAGATCATATTGAAGTTCTTCAGCTGGCTGATAAGCAGGAAGTAGCCCTACTACAGGAAAAGGCACTTCAGGTTAATGACATTTTAAGAGATTTTTTCAATGGCCTTGGCATTAAATTAGTAGATTTTAAGCTGGAGTTTGGTAAAGATGAATCAGGCCAAATTCTGCTGGCTGATGAGATTTCGCCGGATACTTGCAGGCTTTGGGATATTGAAACAAATGAAAAGCTGGATAAAGATGTTTTCCGCAGAGACCTTGGAAATTTAACAGATGCATATGAAAATATTTTAGCGCGACTGGGAGGCCAAACAGTATGTACAAAGTAAAAGTTTTCGTCACATTAAGAGAAAGTGTTCTAGATCCTCAAGGAACAGTTGTAAAAAATTCTCTGCATTCCATGAATTACAGCGAAGTGTCTGATGTGCGCATTGGAAAATACATGGAACTGACAGTGGAAAAAAGCGACCGTCCTGTTGAAGAAGCTGTGAAGGAAATGTGTGAGCGCTTATTAGCTAATGTAGTGATTGAAGATTACCGCTTTGAAATTGAGGAGGCTGTTGCTCAGTGAAGTTTGCTGTGATCGTATTTCCAGGATCCAATTGTGACATCGATATGTACCATGCTGTAAAGGATGAGCTCGGAGCGGAAGCCGAATATGTCTGGCATGACGCGGAAAGCTTAGACGAATATGACGGAATTCTTCTTCCCGGCGGTTTCTCTTACGGAGATTATCTTCGTTCGGGTGCTGTCGCACGCTTCAGTAATGTCATGAAAGAAGTTGTGAAAGCGGCTGAAGCAGGAAAGCCAATCCTGGGCGTCTGCAACGGATTCCAAATTTTATTGGAAGCGGGTCTTTTGCCAGGGGCGATGAGAAGAAATGACAGCCTGAAATTCATCTGCCGCACGGTTGAGTTGAAGGTTGAAAACAATGAAACTATGTTTTCATCTGCATACGGAAAAGGCGAAGTAATTAATATTCCGATCGCCCATGGTGAAGGAAACTATTATTGTGATGAAGCTGTTCTAGCTGAATTGAAGAAAAATAACCAAATCGTTTTTACTTACAATGGAACGAATCCAAATGGCAGCCTGGAAAACATCGCAGGCATTGTCAATGAAAAAGGAAATGTACTCGGCATGATGCCGCACCCTGAAAGAGCCGTTGATGAGCTTTTAGGGGGAGCAGATGGCCTGAAACTTTTTCAATCAATCGTAAAACAATGGAGGGAAGCACATGTCGTTAATGCTTGAGCCAAGTCCGGAACAGTTAAAGGCACAGAAGGTATACAAAGAAATGGGTTTGTCTGATGACGAATTTGCGATGATTGAAAAGATTATCGGGCGTCTGCCAAATTACACAGAAATCGGTTTGTTTTCGGTTATGTGGTCAGAGCATTGCAGCTATAAAAACTCAAAGCCCGTGTTAAGCAAATTTCCAACAACAGGAGAGAAAGTGCTTCAGGGACCAGGGGAAGGAGCTGGAATTGTTGATATCGGCGACGGGCAAGCAGTTGTTTTTAAAATTGAAAGCCATAACCATCCGTCTGCAATCGAGCCTTACCAGGGTGCAGCAACAGGTGTCGGCGGGATTATCCGCGATGTATTTTCAATGGGCGCAAGACCGGTCGCACTCCTCAACTCTTTACGCTTTGGAGAATTGGATTCTCCTCGTGTACGGTACCTTTTTAAAGAAGTAGTCGCAGGCATTGCGGGCTACGGAAACTGCATCGGCATTCCAACAGTTGGGGGAGAAGTTCAGTTTGATTCTTCCTATGAAGGAAATCCGCTTGTAAACGCTATGTGTGTCGGCTTAATCGACCATAAGGATATTAAAAAAGGCCAGGCCCACGGAGTAGGCAACACAGTCATGTATGTTGGTGCAAAAACTGGCCGTGACGGTATCCATGGGGCTACTTTTGCATCTGAAGAATTAACAGACCAATCAGAAACAAAGCGCCCGGCTGTCCAGGTTGGGGATCCATTCATGGAAAAGCTTCTGCTGGAAGCATGTCTTGAGCTGGTCCAGTCTGACGCACTTGTCGGCATTCAGGATATGGGAGCTGCCGGTTTGACAAGCTCTTCTGCTGAAATGGCGAGTAAAGCGGGATCCGGAATTGAAATGAATCTTGACTTTGTTCCTCAAAGGGAAACAGGCATGACTGCATATGAGATGATGCTTTCCGAGTCTCAGGAGAGAATGCTGATTGTCGTGAAAAAAGGACGCGAGCAGGAGATCGTAGATTTATTTTCCAAATATGGCCTGGAAGCAGTTTCTGTTGGAAAGGTAACAGATGATAAAATGCTCCGCCTGACGCATCAGGGAGAAGTGGTAGCTGAGCTGCCGGTGGATGCGCTAGCAGAGGATGCACCAGTTTATCATAAGCCATCAAGCGAGCCGGAATATTACCGTGAATTCCAGTCAATGGAAAATGAAATTCCTGGGGTTGAAGATTATAAAGAAACATTGGTAAAGCTCCTCCAGCAGCCGACAATCGCCAGCAAGGAATGGGTTTATGACCAGTACGATTATATGGTCCGCACAAATACAGTAGTGGCACCTGGATCAGATGCTGCAGTCATTCGCATCCGCGGCACCCGCAAAGGATTGGCCATGACGACAGACTGTAATTCGCGTTATATGTATCTTGATCCTGAAACAGGCGGAAAAATTGCTGTGGCTGAAGCAGCAAGAAATATCATTTGCTCCGGCGGTCAGCCTTTGGCAATCACAGATAATCTGAACTTCGGAAATCCGGAGAAGCCTGAAATCTTCTGGCAGATCGAAAAAGCGGCAGACGGAATCAGTGAAGCATGCCGCACATTAAATACGCCAGTTATCGGCGGAAACGTCTCTTTATATAACGAAACAAACGGAACAGCTATTTACCCAACGCCTGTCATTGGAATGGTCGGGCTTGTAGATGACATTGATCATGTGACAACACAATCCTTTAAAGCATCTGGTGATCTTATTTATCTGGTTGGCGAAACAAAGGATGAGTTCGGCGGCAGTGAGCTGCAGAAGTTAACATATGGCAAGATTTTCGGAAAAGCGCCTGAGCTTGATCTCGAAAAAGAAGAAAAGGCGCAGGAACAAATTTTAAAAGCCATTCGTTCGGGACTTGTAGCATCTGCCCATGATGTGGCAGAAGGCGGTTTAGCAGTAGCAGCTGCGGAAAGCCTGATCGGTTCAAAAGGTCTGGGAGCGGATATGAAGGTAACAGGAAATGCGACTTCAGCTCTATTCAGTGAATCACAATCCCGTTTCTTGCTATCTGTAAAAAAAGAAAACCAGGAAGCGTTTGAAAGTTTAGTAGATGCGAAACTAATCGGTGAAGTAACAGAAGCACCTATACTTTATATCTCCAATGAAGAGGGCCTATTGCTTGCCGAACAAGTTGACGTTCTAAAGCAGGCCTGGAAAGGAGCTATCCCATGCTTGCTGAAATAAGAGGACTGAATGAAGAGTGCGGTGTTTTTGGAGTCTGGGGGCATCAGGATGCTTCCCAGATCACGTATTACGGACTTCATAGTCTGCAGCACCGCGGCCAGGAAGGCACAGGAATGGTTGTTACCGATGGCAAAAAGCTGAAAGGCATTAAAGGTGAGGGGCTTGTAACGGAAATTTTCACAGCAGATGCCATGAAGGAACTGGAAGGAAAAGCAGCAATCGGACATGTACGCTATGCGACTGCCGGCGGGGGCGGATATGAAAATGTCCAGCCTCTGCTATTCAACTCACAAAGCGGCAGTCTTGCACTTTGCCATAACGGAAACCTGGTGAATGCGACTGCATTGAAGCATCAGCTTGAAGGACAGGGAAGCATTTTTCAAACGAGCTCGGATACAGAGGTGCTGGCGCACTTAATTAAGCGTGCAGGCTTCTCTTCCCTAAAGGACCGAGTGAAAAATGCGCTATCCATGATTAAAGGAGCATATGCTTTTCTGATCATGACCGAAACAGAGCTGATGGTGGCGCTGGACCCGAACGGCATGAGGCCGCTCTCGCTTGGCAAAATTGGCGATGCTTATGCGGTTGCTTCTGAAACATGTGCTTTTGATGTTGTCGGTGCAGAGTATATCCGCGATATCCTGCCAGGAGAACTGCTGATTATTGACGACAATGGATTCCGTTCTGAAATGTTTGCAATGGCCTCTAATATTGCAATGTGCACAATGGAATATGTTTATTTTTCCCGTCCGGACAGTAATATCAACGGGATCAACGTTCATACAGCCCGGAAAAACCTTGGAAAGCAGCTTGCCTTTGAGGCGCCAGTTGAAGGGGACGTCGTTACGGGCGTACCTGACTCAAGCATCTCTGTCGCGATTGGCTATGCTGAAGCTACAGGCATTCCATATGAGATGGGCTTGATAAAAAACCGCTATGTGGGCCGGACTTTTATCCAGCCATCGCAGTCGCTTCGTGAGCAAGGCGTAAAAATGAAGCTGTCTCCGGTACGCGGAGTTGTAGAAGGCAAGAGAGTCATTATGGTGGATGATTCAATCGTCCGCGGAACAACAAGCAGACGGATCGTCACAATGCTGAAAGAAGCGGGAGCTACAGAAGTGCATGTGCTTATCAGCTCACCGCCAATTAAAAATCCATGCTTCTATGGAATCGATACATCCACAAAGGAAGAACTGATTGCAGGCAATCACTCTGTTGAGGAAATAAGAGAAATCATTGGTGCGGACACACTTACCTTCTTAAGTACAGAGGGCATGGTTAAAGCAATCGGCCGAAAAGATGGACAATGCCTGGCATGCTTTACAGGCCAGTACCCGACGGAGATTTATCCGAGCACTTTGCATCCATATGAAAAAGTATAAATATGAAACTTGGCCGGTATTTTGCTCTTTTTGGCCGGTAAATATAAAGAATTGGCCGGTAAATCATCATTTTTGACCGGTAAAAGCACAATGTTGGCCGATAAAATACAAAATCGGCCTTTATTGATTAAAAAAGTAACTTTGAATAACGATAATTGTCTAGCTCCAGCGCCTGCCCCCTCGAGGTGTCGGGGGTGAGCAAGGCGCTTGCGCTTTTCAAATATGAGGTGAAAAGGAATGGCAAATGCATACAAACAGGCCGGAGTAGATATTGAAGCTGGCTATGAAGCAGTTTCCCGCATGAAAAAGCATGTACAGAAGACGATTCGTCCTGGTGTGCTTGGCGGTTTGGGCGGATTTGGCGGCATGTTCGATCTATCTGAACTTAATCTGAAGGAACCGGTTTTAGTATCAGGTACAGATGGTGTCGGCACGAAGCTGATGCTGGCTTTTATGATGGATAAACATGACACTATTGGGATTGATGCGGTCGCCATGTGTGTAAATGATATTGTCGTTCAGGGAGCGGAACCTCTTTATTTCTTGGATTATATCGCCTGTGGAAAAGCGGCGCCTGAACGGATTGAAGCGATTGTGAAAGGTATTGCGGATGGATGCGAACAGGCTGGATGTGCACTCGTAGGCGGTGAAACAGCCGAAATGCCTGGCATGTACAGTGAAGAAGAATATGACCTTGCCGGCTTTGCGGTCGGTGCCTGTGAAAAATCCAGCCTGATTAATGGTTCCGAAATTAAAGCTGGAGATGTACTGATTGGTCTTGCATCCAGCGGAATTCACAGCAATGGCTACTCACTTGTCAGAAAGCTGTTTTTTGAAAAGGCGAATTTGTCCCTAACAGATCATGTAGAAGAATTAGGCTGCACTTTAGGGGAAGAGCTGCTTCGCCCTACAAAAATTTATGTAAAGCCGCTTCTATCAGCTATGAAGCAGTTCCAGCTGAAGGGCATGGCACATATTACCGGCGGCGGATTTATTGAAAATATCCCCCGCATGCTGCCTGAAGGTCTTGGTGCCCAACTTAGTGAAAGCAATTGGGAGGTGCCCCCTGTGTTCACGATTATGGAGAAGATCGGCGGACTGGAACGCAAAGAAATGTATAACATTTTTAATATGGGAACAGGCATGGTGATTGCAGCGGATAAAGATAATGCTGATGAACTGATCGCCTATTTTAATGAAATTGGAGAAAAAGCCTATCTAATGGGGACAGTAACAGATCAGGAAGGAATTGAAATTCTGTAACTTGGAGGAAGTCATGAAAAAAATCGCAGTGTTTGCTTCCGGAAGCGGAACGAACTTTCAGGCCATTGCCGATGCTGTAAAAAAAGGTGAGTTGCAGGCTGAGATTGTCTTGTTTGTCTGTGATCGGCCAGGTGCATACAGCATTGAACGTGCACAAAACGAACAAGTTCCGCAGTTTGTTTTTTCAGCTAAAGACTATGCTGGCAAAGCAGAGTATGAAAGAGCGATTTTGCAAAGGCTGAAGGAGAACGGAGCCGAGTATATTATTCTCGCAGGCTATATGAGACTAATTGGCCCGACGCTTTTGAAAGAGTTTGAAGGCAGGATTATTAATATCCATCCTTCTCTTCTTCCCGCTTTTCCAGGTAAGGATGCAATTGGCCAGGCGTTGTCTGCCAATGTGAAGGTAAGCGGTGTGACGGTTCATTTTGTCGATGAAGGTATGGATACTGGGCCGATTATTGCTCAAGCGCCAGTTGATATAAATGCGGGTGAAACGCTGGAAAGCCTTCAAAAGAAGATACATGAAGTCGAGCACAGACTTTATCCGCAGGTTTTGCAAAATCTTTTCTATGCTAAAATGGTAGAGTGTTAAAGTATATCATTCAACAGAGTCAGGGGGAGCGAACATGAAGAAACGTGCATTAATCAGTGTTTCCGACAAAAATGGCATAACAGAATTTGCCCAGCAGTTAAGCGAACTGGGGTTTGAAATTATCTCAACAGGCGGTACAAAAAAAGCGCTGGAAGAGAGTGGAGTCCCCGTTATCGGAGTAAGTGATGTGACAGGCTTTCCGGAAATTTTGGAAGGGCGTGTGAAAACTTTAAATCCAATGATTCATGGCGGGCTGCTGGCTAAGCATGGCGAGCCAGGCCACAAACAGCAGCTTGAGGAGCATGGAATCCAGCCTATCCAGGTTGTGTGCGTGAATTTGTATCCGTTCCAGCAAACCATCGCTAAGCCAGATGTGACAGTAGAAGATGCAATTGAGAATATTGATATCGGCGGCCCGGCAATGCTTCGTGCTTCCGCCAAGAACCATGACTATGTAACAGTTGTGGTGGATCCGGCCGATTATGAAACAGTTCTTTCACAGCTAAAAGAAACCGGAGAGGTTCAAAAGGAAACCCGCCGCAGACTTGCTGCAAAGGTTTTCCGCCATACTGCTGCCTATGATGCGATGATCGCTGAATATATGACAGATTTGGCAAATGAAGAAACACCTGAAAAATTAACGGTTACGTATGAACTGAAGCAAACATTGAGATACGGGGAGAATCCGCATCAAAAGGCAGCTTTTTACCGTAAGCCGCTTGGATCTGAATTTTCGATTGCTAACGCTGAACAGTTTCACGGCAAGGAATTATCCTACAACAATATCAATGATGCAGATGCAGCTCTCCAAATTGTAAAAGAATTCTCAGAGCCTGCAGCAGTTGCTGTTAAGCATATGAATCCTTGCGGAGTGGGGACTGGGGAAAATGTATTCGAAGCTTTTTCAAAAGCTTTCGAGGCGGATCCTGTATCTATCTTCGGTGGCATTATTGCCCTGAACAGGGAAGTAGATGCTGAAACAGCGAAAAAGCTATATGAAATCTTCCTTGAAATCATCATTGCACCTTCCTTCTCAAATGAAGCACTTGAGATTTTAAAAGGGAAAAAGAACCTGCGCCTGCTGACTATTCCTTTTGAAGGCAAAAAGAAAGCGGAGATGAGATTGTCCGCTATTGAAGGCGGCTTGCTGACGCAGGAATATGATCTATTCACCCTTGATAATGCAAATGTAAAAGTTGCGACCAAGAGAGAGCCGACGGAAGAAGAGTGGAAAGCACTGAAGCTGGGCTGGAAAGTTGTCAAACATGTGAAGTCCAATGCCATTGTCGTAAATGATGCAAACATGACACTTGGAGTCGGTGCCGGGCAGATGAACCGTGTAGGCTCTGCCAAAATTGCACTTGAACAAGCCGGTGAAAAAGCGAACGGAGCAGTAATGGCATCCGATGCCTTTTTCCCAATGAACGATACGGTTGAAGCGGCAGCCAAAGCAGGCATCACAGCCATCATCCAGCCGGGAGGCTCAATCCGTGATGAGGATTCCATCAAAATGGCTGATGAGTACGGCATTGCAATGGTCTTTACAGGCGTACGTCATTTTAAACATTAAACGAAAAGCGGAAGCGCCTCGATCAGGAAGGAACGCAGACTAAGAACGCCACGTCCTGTGGCAACGTCTGTATGACTCCCATCCTGGGAGCCTCAAGCATAAGACGAGCTGTCGGAAAGGTGGCCTTTACCTTTTTGGCAGGTTGGCTTATGACCTCGAGCCCCTAGGCGCTGGTCAGAGGCCTTGCTATTATAGCTGACATTTTTACGGAGGTGGGCGTAATGAAGGTATTGGTTATAGGAAGAGGCGGCCGAGAGCATGCAATTTGCTGGAAGATGAATCAAAGCCCTTCAGTGAAACAGGTTTTTGCGGCTCCAGGAAATCCGGGAATGGAAGATTCAGCTCAGCTGGTTGCCATCCAGGAACATGAACAGGAAAAACTTGTGCAGTTTGCTCAGGATAATAAAATAGAATTGACTGTGATCGGGCCGGAAGTACCGCTGCTTGAGGGACTGGCTGACCGTTTTGAAGAAGCAGGGTTAAAGGTATTTGGACCGAAAAAAGCAGCAGCCGAAATTGAAGGAAGCAAGTCCTTTGCCAAAGAGCTTATGAAGAAATATGCTATCCCTACTGCAGAATATGGAGTATTCAGCAGCTATGATGAAGCGAAAGCCTATATTGAAGCAAAAGGCGCTCCCATTGTTCTGAAAGCAGATGGACTTGCAGCCGGAAAAGGCGTAATAGTAGCCATGACTATGCAGGAAGCCTTATCCGGGATTAAGGAGCTATTATTAAATGAGAAGTTTGGCCAAGCATCTTCAACGGTCGTAATTGAAGAATTTCTTGAAGGCGAAGAATTTTCCCTAATGGCCTTTGTGAACGGAGAAACAGTGATTCCGCTTGAAATTGCCCAGGATCACAAACGAGCTTACGATGGAGACCAGGGACCGAATACAGGCGGAATGGGGGCTTATTCACCGGTACCGCATATTGGTGATGGAACAGTTGCAGCAGGTGTGGAAAAAGTTTTGAAGCCGGCAGCAAAAGCAATGGTTCAGGAAGGCAGAAGTTTTACCGGTATTCTGTATGCAGGTCTAATCAAAACAGCAGCAGGCCCGAAGGTAATTGAATTTAATGCCCGTTTTGGAGATCCTGAAACACAGGTGATTTTGCCCCGCATGAAGTCGGATCTGGCGGGAGTAATGCTGGCAGTCCTAAATGGGGAACAGCCTGAAATCGATTGGGATAAGGAAGCAATCGTCGGAGTGGTTGCTGCGTCTAAAGGCTACCCTGAAGCTTATGAAAAAGGAGCTGTCCTGAATGGGCTTCAATCACTTACAAATGTCTCCGTATTCCATGCCGGGACTGATAGAAACAGCTCAGGTGAATATGTGACAAATGGAGGCCGCGTGCTGCTGGCAGGCGCTAAAGCTCCTACTCTGAAAGAAGCACAGCAAAAGGTATATTCCGAGCTTGAAAATCTTCAGTGTGAAGGTGTATTCTTCCGCAAAGATATTGCCGATAAAGCTATCGCGCACGTCCTTTCTTAGTCTTCCGGATATACACAAACAGTAGTGCTACAATGCTTCCAATTATTGCTGCGAGGACGAATGTCATATCCATTACGTATTCCCAAAACATATTGTCAGCTCCTTTCAATTTTCCAGCCCCCATATAGGGAGCTGGATTTTTTAAAGAAATCTAAGATGGATTATATGGCAGAATTTCCTCAACCGCCTCATCATTATTGTGATTGCCTTCCTGCTTTTTCATTTCCTGAACCCTGTCCTGGCCTTTTTCAAAAAGAGCTGTCAAAGGGCAAAAGCGGACAATTCCCTCTGCCACCTTCATGCCTCCCAGCATGGCCATCATGAGGTAAGAGTCCCGCCAAGGTCTTTTCACAAGCTTTGAAGTGCTCCAGGCTAAGACAGTTAATCCGACTGTTATGCGTACTAGGGCATTTACAATGCCGATATTTGGTTTAACATTCATAGTTCTCACTACTTTCACAAAATTTTTACAATCTTTTACTGATTCTTTAATGCGTTAAACAGTGAAATATGTTACTATAGTAAAACAGGAGAAATGAAAGGGCTTTCTTTATTGGTTTAAAGCCATTTCACTCATTGATTTTATTCTAAAAACAGAGTCTTTTATATATAGATATCAACAAGGGAGGGAGTATGGTGCTGGAACAGCGTTACCGTTGGAAAAACAGGCACTTGCGTGAACACGTTTCCGTATTGGACGGAAAACTGTCACCGACGATATTACTAAAGAACGCTCGTTATCTGAATCAGGCACTTCGCAAATGGATAACAGCAAATATATGGATTTATGGCGACCGTATTGTTTATGTGGGCGAAAAACTGCCGGAAAAAATAGTACAGTGTGAAGTCGTTGATTGTACGGGGCTCACGCTGGTTCCTGGATATATTGAACCGCATGCCCATCCATTTCAATTATATAATCCCCATTCCCTGGCGAGCTATGCATCGCAGTTTGGTACAACAACCTTGATCAATGACAATATGGTGCTTGCTTTACAGCAGGATAAAAAGAAAGCGTTTTCTTTCCTGAAGGAAATGAGAAACATGCCTGCAACAACCTATTGGTGGTGCCGATTTGATGCCCAAACGGAAATCCAGCATGAAGAATCCGTATTTTCGCACGGGAATGTTAAATCATGGCTTGAGCATGATGCTGTGCTTCAGGGAGGAGAGCTCACTGGCTGGCCAAAGCTTTTGGATGGCGACGATATGATGCTTCATTGGATTCAGGAGACAAAGCGGATGAGGAAAAAGATTGAAGGCCATTTTCCGGGGGCATCTGAAAAAACGCTGGCAAAGCTCATGCTGCTTGGTGCTGATTGCGACCATGAGTCAATGACGGGAACAGACGTTTATAATCGTCTTTTACAGGGATATACCGTATCTCTCAGATATTCTTCCATCCGTCCCGATCTGCCGGTTTTGTTGGACGAGATGCATGAAATCGGCATTGATCAATACGATCGGATGATCTTTACAACAGACGGTTCCTTTTCCTCCTTTTATGAACAGGGAATTATTGACCATATGATCCGCATTGCCATGGATAAAGGAGTGCCGGTTATCGATGCTTATAATATGGCCAGCATAAATGTGGCCCGCCATTATGGAATCGATTATTTGCATGGCTCCATTGCGACAGGAAGGGTGGCCAATATTAATTTCCTGTCTTGTGAAAAAGAACCAACTCCATTATCTGTTATTGCTAAAGGGGAGTGGGTGAAAAGAGACGGTGAAAACCTGCACGCCTATAAACCTGTAGAATGGGGAGAATACGGCTTTGAACCGCTGGATATTGAATGGGAGCTGACTGCTGATGATATGCAATTCTCCATGCCTTTCGGGATAAAACTTGAGAATGCAGTTATTACTAAGCCATATTCAATCACGATTGATGTATCATCCGAAGAACTGGAGAAAGACCATGATGAATGTTTCTTCATGCTTGTTGACCGGAATGGACACTGGCGCATAAATACGGTACTAAAAGGGTTCTCGAAGAGCCTGGATGGAATGGCAAGTTCTTTTTCCAATACCGGTGACATTATCTTAATTGGAAAAAGCAAACAGGAAATGCTTAATGCTTTTAACCGGCTGAAAGAAATTGGCGGGGGCATTGTCATATCAGAAGGGGGAAGTATTGTCCAGGAGATGGAACTCCGCTTAAAGGGTGTGATGTCGCATAAAAATGTGGAGGAATTAATGGAGGAAGAAAAACAGCTTGTTCATTGTCTGCGTGATCATGGCTATAGACATGAAGATCCAATGTATACGCTGCTCTTTTTCTCTTCAACGCATCTCCCTTATATCAGGATTACTCAGCAGGGAATGTATGATGTAATGAATAAAACGGTACTCTTTCCAACGATAATGCGTTAAAATATAAAAGTGATGCTATATAATAGATATAAAAACTGCTCAGTGGAGCTAACATAGAAACTGCATCAAAGCAAAAAACACAGGGGTGCTAAATGCTAAAAAGATGGATAGCTGTATCAGCAGCGGCAATTCTTTTAGTTTCTGGCTGCAGTAAAGAAGAAAAAGCTGAAGAGCCTGAAAAGCAGGATACGGAAAAAGCGGAAGAGGCCACAAAAGGGATCAATTCTGAAAAAGAACTTCCATTTCACTATCCTCTCACAGGCTTAGGGTCAGAGGCCGAGGTGGATGGAAGGGCTGTAGCGGTGATGATCAATAATCATCCGAAAGCCCGTCCTCAATCCGGGATTAACAAGGCTGATGTCGTCTATGAAATGCTGGCAGAAGGGGATGTGACCCGTTTCCTTGCTATTTTTCAAAGCGAGCAGCCTGAAATGATAGGGCCGGTCAGAAGTTCAAGGGATTATTATATTGAGCTGGCTAAAGGCTATGATGGCCTCTATATTGCCCACGGCTATAGTCCGGAAGCTAAAGAATTGCTGGATCAGGGCTATATTGATAATCTGAATGGAATGCAGTATGACGGTACATTGTTTAAAAGGGAAAGCTTCCGCCAGGCTCCTCACAACTCCTATATTTCATTCGAAAATGTGCTGAAGGGTGCAAAAGAAAAAAATTATGCGATGGAAGACGAACCTGAATCTCTGGAATTTCTGTCGAAGGATGAAGCAAAGGCTATTCAGGGCGTGGATGCTGACTCTGCCATGATCTCTTACTTGGACAATGAATTATTCAATGTCATCTATGAGTATGACGCGGGACTGGAGAAATACAAAAGGTATTCCAATGGCGAACTTACAGCTGATTACAAATCCGGCGAACCTGCATTGCTTGATAACATCTTCATTGCAGAAGCAGACCATAAAGTGGTTGACAGCGCGGGCCGCCGTGATATTAACTTAACTTCTGGGGGAAAAGGGTATCTCCTGCAAAAAGGGAAAGTAACAGAAGTAGATTGGAAAAATATAGACGGGCGAATTCTGCCTATATTGAATAGTAAACAGGCTGGCCTAGTGCCAGGAAAGACCTGGATCAACATCGTGCCATCAAGCCCGGGCCTTGAGCAAACGGTTTCCTTTGAAAATAAAAATTAAAAATCTGTTGTTATATTTAAATCAACGGGCAGAATTCATGCAGCAAAATTTAATAAAAAATTATGACAATAAAGGGGTATGCAAATATATGCAAATTGATAAGCTAAGAGGCAAAGAACTGGATCAGTTATTTAAGTCTGTTTTATCTTTAAATGACCTGGAAGAGTGCTATCGCTTCTTTGATGACTTATGCACAGTAAATGAAATACAGTCTCTGGCTCAGCGTCTGGAAGTAGCACGCATGCTTCGTGAAGGCAAAACATATCATAAAATCGAAACAGAAACGGGCGCAAGCACGGCAACCATTTCCCGAGTGAAAAGATGCCTCAACTATGGAAATGATGCTTATGAAATGGCACTGGAAAGAATAAAAGAAGAAGAAGCTGAAAAAGCGTAAATATTCCTTTTGCTTAAACCGATGGGGCTGTTCCCGCGGTTTTTTTCTTTGTCTTCCCTATTAATTTTTTCCACCTCATAAAGACTTCCTGCTTTTCTTTTTTATTCCCAATCTTAAATGATATAATGATGAAATGGAATGATAGAATGGAGGCAATTTTGCATGTATGATGTTCGCGAATGGAGCCACGTTTTTAAGCTCGATCCGGATAAAAATATATCAGATGAAAACCTGGAAATGATTTGTGAGTCTGGAACAGACGCGATTATTGTGGGCGGGACGGACGGAGTCACACTGGAAAAGGTGCTGGATTTAATGGCCCGCATCCGCCGATATACAGTCCCTTGTGTGCTGGAGGTTTCGACCATTGATTCAATTACCCCGGGCTTTGACTTATACTTTATCCCGACAGTCCTTAACAGCCGGGACGTAAAGTGGATTACAGGACTTCATCAGGAGGCTGTAAAAGAATATGGGGATATCATGAATTGGGAAGAAATTTTAGTTCAGGGTTATTGCATCCTGAATGAAGAATGTAAAGCGGCACACGTTACCAATTCACGGACAGATTTATCATTGGATGAGGTAAGAGCATATGCCATGATGGCTGAAAAGATGTTCAGCCTGCCAATCTTCTATCTGGAATACAGCGGAAAGTATGGAGACGCTGAAGTGGTCGCAGCGGTGAAAAATACGCTGGAAGAAACCGTATTATTTTACGGCGGCGGCATCGTCAATGCAGAGCAGGCAAGTCAAATGGCAGTGCACGCGGACGTCATTGTGGTCGGAAATGTTATTTATGATGATCTGCAGGCTGCATTGGCCACAGTCCAAGCCGCTCGTGCTTAATATAGGTTGCTGATGGTTAGCAAACAAGATAAAATAGAATTTAAGAACATATGTTTCTATGGTGGTGAAGAGAAGAAATGCAATTTTTAACGGATAAATTATTGAACGGACTGAATCCGCAGCAGCAAAATGCAGTAAAAACAACCGATGGACCACTTCTTATAATGGCAGGAGCGGGAAGCGGAAAGACAAGAGTGCTTACTCATAGGATTGCTTACTTAATGGTAGAAAAGGGTGTTAACCCTTATAATATTCTGGCAATTACCTTTACAAACAAAGCAGCCCGTGAAATGCGTGACCGTATTCATAACATGATGGGCGGAGCAGCAGATGAAATCTGGATTTCGACGTTCCACTCCATGTGCGTGCGTATCTTAAGAAGAGATATTGACCGTATTGGCTATAACCGCAATTTCACGATTCTGGATTCAACAGATCAGCAATCGGTGATTAAATCAATCCTAAAGGATAAAAACCTGGATCCAAAGAAATTTGATCCGCGTGCTATCCTGGGTTCCATCAGCTCGGCAAAAAATGAATTGATCACCCCTGAAGAGTATGCGAAAACAGCAGGTGATTATATTCAGCAGGTTGCAAGTGATGTATATACAGAGTACCAAAAGAGGCTAAGACGCAACCAGGCGCTTGATTTTGATGATCTTATTATGATTGCGATTCAGCTGTTCCAGAGAGTGCCGGAAGTGCTTGAATATTATCAGCGCAAATTCCAGTATATTCATGTGGATGAGTACCAGGATACGAACAGAGCGCAGTACATGCTGGTCAAGCTTTTGGCAAGCCGTTTTAAAAATCTGTGTGTGGTCGGTGATTCTGATCAGTCTATCTATAAATGGCGCGGTGCGGACATAGCCAACATCCTTTCATTTGAAAAGGATTATCCGAATGCACAGACTATTATGCTTGAACAAAATTACCGTTCAACAAAAAGGATTCTGCTGGCAGCGAACGAAGTCATCAGCAAGAACCTCAATAGAAAGCCAAAAAACCTCTGGACCGAAAACGCAGAAGGCAATAAGATCTTCTATTATCGTGCCGACAGCGAGCAGGGAGAAGCCCAGTTTGTTGCAGGCAAAATTAAAGAATACATCAGCAGCGGCAAGCGAAGCTTTTCGGATATTGCTATCTTGTATCGCACAAACGCACAGTCCCGTGTAATGGAGGAAGTACTGCTTAAGTCGAACATTGAATACTCTATCGTCGGGGGCATCAAGTTCTACGACCGCAAAGAAATTAAGGATATCCTTGCCTACCTGCGTCTGATTGCAAATCCGGATGATGATATCAGCCTTCAGCGTGTTATCAATGTCCCAAAACGCGGAATCGGCTCCGGTTCGGTTGATAAAATCGCCAACTTTGCACAGCTTCACGAGATGAGCATGTTTGAAGCCCTGGAGTCTATTGAACTGATTGGGCTGAGCCCGAAAATTACAAAAGGGGCCATTGAATTCAGGGATTTGGTTAAAAACTATACACAAATGCAGGAATACTTATCTGTGACAGAACTTGTGGAAGAGCTCCTGGAGAAATCAGGCTACCGCGATATGCTTATTGCCGAGAAGTCCATTGAAGCACAGAGCCGTCTGGAAAACATTGATGAATTCCTGTCTGTTACGAAAAACTTTGAAGAAGCCAGCGAAGATAAATCGCTTATCGCATTTTTGACCGATCTGGCTCTTGTGGCTGACATTGATAAATTGGATGATGATGGGGAAAAAACTGAATCAGTTGTTCTTATGACCCTTCACTCAGCAAAAGGGCTTGAGTTCCCTGTTGTCTTTTTACTAGGTCTTGAAGAAGGTGTATTTCCTCACAGCCGTTCTCTAATGGAAGAATCTGAAATGGAAGAAGAGCGCCGTCTTGCTTATGTGGGAATCACGCGGGCAGAAGAAGAGCTTTTCATTACGAATGCACAAATGCGTACTTTATTTGGACGCACGAATATGAATCCGCCATCCCGTTTTATCAAAGAAATTCCTGCTGATTTGCTGGATGGGCTTGAACCTGCTAAAAAGCCGTCTCCATTCGGATCATCCCCGTTTGGATCTCCTTCTGCTTCAAGGGGAGCACAGCCTCAGCGGAAAGCTGTGGTTCGTCCATCTGCATCGAATACAGGCGGAGATGAAATTGACTGGAAAGTCGGCGACAAAGCCCAGCACGGAAAATGGGGTACAGGTACAGTTGTCAGTGTAAAAGGGTCCGGCGAAGGAACAGAGCTGGATATTGCGTTCCCGAAACCGGTTGGCATAAAACGTCTGCTGGCCAAATTTGCACCGATTACAAAGGCCTAGCCTTGAGAGCAGCCTGCCAGGCATCTTTTAAAGGATTATAGAAAGGGTTGAATGTATGGACCTTCAATTGGCAGAAAAAAAGGTGAAAGATCTGCACAACCTTTTGAATCAGTATAATTATGAGTATCATGTTCTTGATCAGCCGTCTGTTCCAGATGCTGAATACGATAGGCTGATGAGAGACCTTATTGAGCTTGAAGAGCAATTTCCCGAGCTGAAAACAGAAGATTCTCCAACACAGCGGGTTGGAGGGGAAATCCTGGATATGTTTGAAAAGGTGGAGCATCAGTCACAGATGCTCAGTTTGGGAAATGCCTTCAGCGAGCAGGACCTAAGAGACTTTGACCGCCGTGTCCGACAGGGTGCAGGTGAAAATGTTTCTTATGTATGCGAATTGAAAATCGATGGACTGGCTGTCTCCCTCCGCTATGAGGACGGGCTTTTTATTCTCGGCGCCACACGCGGAGACGGATCAATCGGTGAAAATATCACAGCGAATTTAAAGACTATTCGCTCCATCCCTCTCCGGCTGAAAGAGAGTGTTACAATGGAAGTTCGCGGGGAGGCATTTATGCCAAGGCGTTCTTTTGAGAAGCTGAATAAAGTGAAAGAGGAAAATGGGGAAGAGGCTTTTGCAAATCCAAGGAATGCCGCAGCGGGTTCATTAAGACAGCTCGATCCGCGTCTGGCGGCAAAGCGTAATCTCGATATTTTTGTCTACGGCATAGCGAATGCAGGGGATACAAGCGTGGTATCCCATAGCGAAGGCCTGGATTATCTGGATAGTCTTGGATTTAAAACGAATAAAGAACGCAAAGGATGCGAAAGCATTGAGGAAGTCATTGAATATGTACAGGGATGGACTGACAAACGTCCAAATCTGCCTTATGATATTGATGGCATCGTTATTAAAGTCGATTCACTGGAATCACAGGAGCAGCTCGGCACTACGGCAAAAAGCCCACGCTGGGCCATTGCTTATAAATTCCCTGCAGAAGAGGTTGTTACCACATTAAGGGATATTGAATTAAGTGTGGGGCGAACTGGCGTAGTTACGCCAACTGCACTTCTGGAGCCTGTCCGTGTTGCCGGAACGACTGTCCAAAGGGCGTCCCTGCACAACGAAGATTTAATTCGCGAGAAAGATATTAAGATTGGCGATCAGGTCGTTGTGAAAAAAGCAGGAGATATTATCCCTGAAGTTGTAAATGTACTGGCTGACAGGAGAACGGGTGAGGAGCAGGATTTTAGCATGCCGACACATTGCCCTGAGTGCGAAAGCGAGCTGGTCCGCCTTGATGGTGAAGTGGCATTGCGCTGCATTAATCCAAAGTGCCCGGCCCAGATAAGGGAAGGCCTTATTCACTTTGTTTCCCGTAACGCCATGAACATTGATGGCCTAGGTGAAAAGGTAATCAGCCAATTATTTGCCGAAAATCTGATTAAAGATGTGGCAGATATCTATAAATTAACGTATGAACAGCTCATCCAGCTTGAGCGGATGGGTGAAAAGTCAGTAAATAACCTCATTCAGGCTATTGAAAACTCCAAGGGCAACTCGTTGGAAAAGCTTCTATTTGGTCTGGGAATCCGCCATGTTGGCGCGAAGGCAGCCAAAACGCTGGCCCAGGAGTTTGGCCAGATGGAAGCACTTGAAAAAGCATCCCGGGACAATTTAACAGCAATCAATGAAATTGGTGAAAAAATGGCTGATTCCATCGTATCTTTCTTTGAACAGGAAGAAGCCCATGAACTGATTGCGGAGCTGAAAGCAGCTGGGGTCAACATGGCTTATAATGGACCAAAACCTGTTACAGCCGAAAACTCTGATAGCTTTTTTGCAGGAAAAACAGTGGTTCTGACAGGAAAGCTTGAAATAATGAGCCGAAATGAAGCAAAAGAAAAAATAGAGGCGCTTGGCGGCAAAGTATCCGGAAGCGTCAGCAAGAAAACAGATGTTGTAATCGCCGGAGAAGACGCTGGATCCAAACTGACGAAGGCCCAGGAGCTTGGAGTAGAGGTTTGGAACGAGGAGAGACTGGTTGAAGAATTAAATAAGTAAGAGGGTGTAAGCTCCGTGAAAAAACTAATGATGTTTGCTTTATCCCTAACCCTTCTGCTAGCAGGCTGTGCGCCTAATTTTAATAAGCAGGAGGAAGTGGTTCAGGAGGACAAGAACGAAGAGGATAAGGCAATCATTCCGAACTATAAAATTTCTGACAAGTATTATCGAACACTGCTGCCTTTTGAACCAAGTGAATCCAGAGGTCTCGTGGTCAATAATGTAAGCACCAAATATGATATCAATGAATTTGAGACAGGACTTATGCGAGTTGCGCAAAACACGTTTGATCCTGATAAATACTTATTCCAGGAAGGACAGTTTCTAAAAAGAGGCACTGTCCAGGCCTGGCTAAACCGCAAATACACCGAGGATCAGCTGAAGGAACGCAAGATGAAGGCAGAAGACAATATCGGCTTAAATCCAATGATTGCCGATGGTGGAGATATTGATAAAAACAATGAAAAAAGCCCGATCTACCTTGCCCATATTCTTGAACACAACTATTTGCTGAAAAATGATGATGGGAAAGTGGGGCTCGGCGGTGTTGTCATTGGCCTTGCCATGAACTCTGTCCATTATTACCAAAAGGAACAATATGGTGCCACTTTCGAATCAAAGATTGACCAAGATGTCATTGAACGAGAAGGCAAAAAGCTAGCTGAAGAAGTATTGCAGAGAGTACGGCAAATCAAGGGCCTGAAGGATGTGCCGGTAACCATTGCTTTGTTTGAACAGCAAGCAAGAACTTCGGTTGTGCCTGGAAGCTTCTTTGCATACGCTACGGCAGACAAAGGAAGCACCAAGCTTGACGGATGGGAAAATGTCAGCGAGAAATATGTCCTTTTTCCTTCAAACACGGCTGAAAAAAACCATCGTGATGATTTAACGGCTTTTCTTAACTTTAAACAGGATGTAGAAACCTACTTCCCGAACTTTAATGGAGTTATCGGGAAAGCTTTCTACGCTCAGGACCAATTGCAGGAAGTTAATATTGATATCCCAATCCAATTCTATGGAAAAGCAGAAGCGATTGGATTTACGCAATATGTAACAGGGCTTGTCGTGAAACACTTCCCTGAATACATTTCAGTCCAGGTGAATATCTCATCTGTCAACGGACCGGAAGCGCTGGTAGTCCGGAAAGCGGATCAAAGCGAACCTTTTGTCCATATCTATCAATAGAACCAGGGTACCCAGAAGTGCAGAAGATGCATCTTCTGGGTTTTTTAATTTCAGGAAAGAGGAGTGTGAACAAGGCGACGAAATTTGAAGCGGTTTGAGAAAATTGGTCGTCATAGAGGGCTCATGAAGACGAAAATGGAAGAGTCACAAGGGAAGTGGTCGTCATAGAGGCTTCATGAAGACGAAAAGGGAAGAGTCACAAGGAAAAGGTCGTCATGGAGGGCTCATGAAGACGAAAAAGGAAGAGTCTCGAGGAAAATGGTCGTCATAGAGGCAATGCCGACACAATAGGATGTGGTACAAGAATAAGGCCTCCATAAAAAGTTCCATTGCTGTAAAAATGATAAAATATATCCCCTTCTAAAGAATAAGAATAACAGCAATAGATATTTTTATATAACAGTTTTATCCAAAACCTTTTCTAAGGAACTTTAACCCCTTATCCTTCTAAGTGAAACCGCAATTTCTCTCAATGAATGTTAATATATAACATCCGCGGAGAATGTTTGAAGAATATGTTATTTTCGTGTTAATATAGTGTTTGGATGAAAACGTTTTAAGAGAATAGCAGGTCTTGTTCCAGCATGTTTATAGAACGGGACGCTACGATCTGGCGTTTGATATTTGTACACACAGGAGGCGGTAAAAATGGTACAACCTTATAAGCATGAGCCATTCACGAATTTTAAAGAAGAGGAAAATCGTGACGCATATTTAAAGGGTTTACAAACTGTAGAAAGCTATTTGGGCCAGGATTATGATCTTTTAATTGGCGGAGAGCGCATTTCTACTGAAGATAAAATTGTATCAATTAATCCTTCTAATAAAGAAGAAGTAGTTGGCCGTGTTTCAAAGGCAAACCGCGAGCTTGCGGAAAAAGCGATGCAGGCTGCTGTTGAAGCATTCAAAACATGGAGAAAAGTGAAGCCGGAAACACGCGCAGATGTTTTATTCAAAGCTGCTGCGATTATCCGCCGCCGCAAGCATGAGTTTTCTGC
>NZ_CAXQGS010000096.1:0-14827 GCF_964223445.1 Cytobacillus sp. | reverse complement strand
CGTCTACACTCTTGCCCTACACGACGCTCTTCCGATCTACAGGAACCGTCTTATGCCTGTCGTCCCTGGGCAGTCGCCTCCACATTTCGGGCAATCCTTCCAAAAAGGCAAAGGTCGCCTTTCCGGAAGGCTCGTCTTGTGCTTGAGTCCCGCAGGACAAGGAAGGCTTCGTCAGCTAATCATCGCACGACCAAAAGCGGCAGCTTTTGGGAGGATGCGGGTCATGCAGACGTTGCCACAGGACGAGGCGTTCTTAGTCTGCGTTCCTTCGTGGGCAAGGCGCTTCCCCTTTTCTTCTTACCTCCCAATAAACATCTGTGTCCAATAGTGGCCATAGTATCCGCCCTGTGCGTATCCCACTCCGATTTCTGTGAAATTGGCTGATAGGATGTTCTTGCGGTGACCCTCGCTGTTCATCCATGCTGTTACAACTTCCTGAGGTGTTTTTTGACCTGCAGCAATGTTTTCTCCAGCGGTTCTGTAAGTAATTCCAAAGCTCTTCATCATATCAAACGGGCTTCCGTATGTAGGAGAGTTGTGATCGAAATACTTCTTGCTGATCATATCCTGAGATTTGTATCTTGCCACTCTCGCAAGCTCCCAATTTGATTTTAATGGCTTTAACCCATACTTTGCCCTTTCCTGGTTTACAAGCTGAACTACCTGCTCTTCAACACCGGTAGTGGCTTTTGATAATGTAGGGATATTCACCTTTTGCCCAGGATAAATGAAGTTTGGATTTGAAATCTGCCCGTTGGCATTTATGATTTCAGGAACTCCCACCTGATACTTCAGGGCGATCTTCCACATTGTGTCCCCTGGCTGAACGGTATGTACTGTTGATGCTTTTGCATCGAAATTGAATCCAAAGACAAGTGCGACAGACAACATAAGAATGAATGAAAGTTTTGATAGTGTTTTCATATTTATATTTAATCAAAATCTCTTATTCTATTAAACAGGTAATTGTTGGCGCTGATTGTAAGAATTTCATGATTTCCTCTTTATTCTTCTCCTAGTGGGATTTTCAATCTATATTTAACAGTTCAAAAGTACGAGTGGTTTTATAGTACACATATGCATTATTAAATATAGATTTACTCTATTTCACAATACGTTCAAAAAGTTTGTGATTTATTTCACATTATATCTGTTATATTGAATGTATAGTTAAGTTGTAGTAACTGTTATTCACATTGATTATATGAGGTGAAGGAATATGGAAAGTTGGAATGGCTTTAAAAAAGGAATCTGGACACATGAAATTGATGTTAGAGACTTTATTTTAAAGAATTACTCACCTTTTTTCGGGGATGAATCATTTTTGGAGAAGCCAACAGAAGCTACTACTTCATTATGGGAACAAGTGATGGATCTTACGAAAATGGAACGTGATAATGGCGGAGTGCTCGATATGGACACAGAGATCGTCTCAACCATCACCTCACATGGTCCTGGTTACCTGGACCAAAAAAAAGAAAAAATTGTGGGTGTGCAGACTGACCGTCCGTTTAAGCGCTCTCTTCAGCCATATGGCGGAGTCAGAATGGCTGTGGCAGCTTGTGAAGCATACGGCTATGAAGCCAGTAAAGTGATGGAAAAGATATTTACAGATTACCGCAAAACACATAACCAAGGCGTGTTTGATGCTTATACCGATGAAATGAAACTTGCCCGCAAAGCCGGCATTATTACAGGCCTGCCGGATGCATATGGCCGAGGCAGGATAATCGGTGATTACCGCAGGGTTGCTCTTTATGGAGTTGACCGCTTGGTTGAAGCCAAAAAAGCGGATTTGAAATCAACCTCAAGTGTGATGACGGAAGACAATATTCGCCTTAGAGAAGAGATTTCAGTACAGATAAGGTCTCTGAAAGAACTGAAGCAGCTGGCAAACAGCTATGGTTTTGATATTTCAAAGCCTGCAGAAAATGCTCTCGAGGCTTTCCAATGGCTGTACTTCGCCTATCTTGCAGCCATCAAAGAGCAAAATGGAGCAGCTATGAGCCTTGGCCGTGTCTCGACTTTCCTTGATATTTTTATAGAAAGAGACATTCAGAAAGGAATGCTTACCGAGAAGGAAGCCCAGGAACTGGTCGATCACTTTGTAATGAAGCTGCGCCTTGTCAAATTTGCGAGAACTCCTGACTATAATGAATTATTCAGCGGTGATCCTACATGGGTTACAGAGTCCATTGGCGGGATGGCTCTTGATGGCCGTCCGCTTATAACGAAAAATTCTTACCGCTTCCTTCATACTTTGAATAATCTGGGGCCGGCACCTGAACCGAATTTAACAGTATTATGGTCCAGCAAGCTTCCCGAGAACTTCAAAAAATATTGTGCCGGGATGTCCATAGAAACAAGTTCAATCCAATATGAAAACGACGATATCATGCTTCCTGAATATGGCGATGATTATGGAATTGCCTGCTGTGTTTCTGCAATGGAGATCGGGAAACAAATGCAATTTTTCGGAGCAAGAGCAAACCTTGCAAAGGCCCTGTTATATAGCATTAATGGAGGCAAGGATGAGAAACTTAAGCGTCAGGTCGGCCCTTCCTATGCCCCAATTACCTCAGACATCCTTCAATATGAAGAAGTGATGGCGAAGTTTGATTTAATGATGGAATGGCTGGCAGATCTCTATATTAATACGCTGAATATCATTCATTACATGCATGATAAATATAGCTACGAACGGATCGAAATGGCTCTGCATGACTCCGAAATTCTTAGAACGATGGCCACTGGTATTGCGGGTCTGAGTGTAGCGGCCGACTCACTGAGTGCGATCAAATACGCAACTGTTAAGGCAATCCGTGATGAGAACGGGCTAGTGATTGATTTTATGACAGAAGGAGATTTTCCGAAATACGGGAATAATGATGATCGCGTTGACAGCATAGCTATAGACCTGGTTGAACGGTTTATGAAAAAGCTCCGCAAGCATCCGACATACAGAAACTCTATGCATACGATGTCTATATTAACCATTACATCCAATGTAGTGTATGGAAAGAAAACAGGTAATACGCCTGATGGACGGCGAGCCGGCGAGCCGTTCGCTCCGGGAGCAAATCCGATGCACGGGAGAGATACGAAAGGAACGCTTGCTTCCCTGTCTTCTGTTGCAAAACTGCCATACAAACATGCGCTGGATGGCATCAGCAACACTTTCTCCATTGTCCCTAAAGCACTCGGAAAGGATGCTGATAGCCGTATCCGCAATCTGGTATCTATACTGGATGGATATGCCATAAAGTCAGGACATCACCTAAATGTAAATGTATTCAATAAAGAAACGCTTCTGGACGCCATGGAACATCCGGAAGAATATCCACAGTTGACCATTAGGGTATCAGGCTATGCTGTGAACTTCATTAAGCTGACTAAAGAGCAGCAGCTTGACGTTATCAATCGAACATTCCATGATTCAATGTAACAAATAGGATGGCGGCCCTTTATAAGAGGCCCTCTCTTCAAAAAAAAGATTGAGCAATGGTGCTGCGGCTGCGCCGGCTGCATTTGGAAAGGAAGATGCTGATGTACGGCAATATTCATTCAATTGAAACATTCGGTACAGTAGATGGGCCTGGCATTCGATATGTCATTTTTACACAGGGGTGCCTCCTTCGCTGTCAATTTTGCCATAATGCGGACACTTGGGAAATTGGGTCAGGGAAACAAATATCTATTTCAGAAATCATGAATGATCTGCAATCCTATCTCCCTTTTTTGGCTGCTTCCGGAGGCGGCATTACAGTTAGCGGCGGTGAACCTTTGCTTCAGATTCCTTTTCTTATAGAACTTTTTAAAGAATGCAAGAAACATGGCATTCACACTGCAATAGATTCATCGGGAGGCAGCTACTCCACCTCCCCGTTTTTTCAAAAGCAGCTGAAAGAGCTTCTGGACTATACGGACCTGGTGCTGCTGGATTTAAAGCATATTAATAGGGATAAGCATAAAAAACTGACAGGTCTTACAAATGATCATATCCTCCAATTCGCCCAGTATCTGTCTGATCATCAGGTGCCAGTGTGGATCCGCCACGTGCTTGTGCCTTCAATCTCTGATGATGAACGTGATCTGGAACAGCTTGGGCGTTTCATTAAAAATTTAAATAATGTGAAAAAAATTGAGGTTCTTCCCTATCACAAGCTTGGTGTATATAAATGGGAAGCACTCGGATTGGAATATCCGCTGAAGGATACTGAGCCGCCAAGTGAGGAAATGGCAGAATGGGCTTATCACATACTTACAGAACAATGAAAAAAAATCAGTTCCGATTGCTGGAACTGATTTTTCTTTGTGATAAATGCTTATTTCCACCAATTATCGTGCATGGATGCAGGCAGCTGGCGCTTGTGTTCTGTTACAAGGTAGCGTTTTTCGATTTTTTCTGCCGCTTCCGGACTTACTGGTTTTCCTTCAAGGTAATCATCCAATTCATCGTATGAGATACCTAATTCTGTTTCATCAGCCTGTCCGGGTTTCTGGTCAAGAAGATCGGCTGTAGGCACTTTTAAGTATAGTCTTTCCTCTGCCCCAAGCTCTTTAAGAAGTGCTTTTCCCTGTCTTTTTGTCAGTCCGGACAGCGGCAGGACATCTGCGCCGCCATCGCCGTATTTTGTGAAGAATCCAGTCACTGCTTCTGCAGCATGATCCGTGCCGATGACCAGCAAGCCATACTGGCCGCCAATGGCATATTGGGCAATCATTCTCATGCGGGCTTTAACATTGCCTTTATGATAATCCTTCAGCGGTTCTTCCGGAATTATTCGATCATACTCGGTTTTCACTTCATCGACTGCATTTTTAATATTAAAGACCACTTCTTTGTCGGCCTGAATAAAGGAAAGGGCAAGCTGTGCATCCTTCTCATCCTGCTGAACGCCGTACGGAAGGCGGACTGCGATGAATGTTGCGTCCTTCCCTTCTTTTCGAAGCTCTTCAACCGCAAGCTGCGCAAGTCTTCCGGCAAGAGTGGAATCCTGGCCGCCGCTTATGCCTAATACATAACCTTTTGCATTTGTTTTAACAAGATAATCCTTTAGAAACTCAATTCTTTTCTTTATTTCTTCCTTTGGATTGATAGTCGGATTTACATTTAAACTTTCCATAATTTCTTTTTGCAGATTCATTGCAGGTTCCTCCCTCTTCTTAAAGCTTCAGCCTTTTATATTTTCTTTCACCTGGCTGATCATTTTCATCTTATTATCCCAGCACTCCTGGCTAAGGTCGACTGGGTATTCCTCCGGATTCAGAGAACGGCGGTACTCATCCCATAATACATTGAGATTATCCTTAGCAAACTTCTGCATCTCTTTTAAAGATGGAACTTTATAGGTAAGCTTGCCTTCGTGAAATATCACTTTATGCAGCTCCCTGGCTTCGAAATTTGTAACGAACTTGCTTATAAACGTGTGAACAGGATGGAACATCTTAAGTTTTTGCTCAGCTTGAGGATTTTCATGATCCAGCGCAATATAGTCCCCTTCTGATTTATGGTTATCTCTGTTAATAATCCGATAAACCCTCTTTAATCCGGGAGTTGTCACTTTTTCCGGGTTGCCGCTTATTTTTATCGTGTCAGCCATTTTGCCATTTTCATCTTCTATTGAAACGAGTTTGTAGACAGCCCCTAATGCAGCCTGCTCGTACGCTGTAATGAGTTTTGTGCCTATGCCCCAAATATCGATTTTCGCCCCTTGAGCTTTCAGGTTTATGATGGTGTATTCATCCAGATCATTTGACGCAATAATCTTTGCTTCAGGAAAACCTGCATCATCCAGCATTTTTCTTGCTTTTTTAGAAAGGTAAGCCAAGTCCCCGCTATCAAGCCTTATACCTTTAAAGTTAATTTGACCCTGCATCTCCTTTGCCACTTTAATTGCGTTCGGTACTCCTGATTTAAGGGTATCATACGTATCGACGAGAAAAACGCAGTCCTTATGGGTCTGGGCATATTTCTTAAAAGCAGTATACTCGTCCCGGTAAGCCTGAACAAATGAATGGGCATGGGTTCCTGCAACCGGAATGCCAAACTTCTTGCCTGCTCTAACGTTAGATGTGGCATCAAAGCCGCCGATATAGGCTGCTCTTGTTCCCCAGATGGCTGCGTCCATTTCATGGGCTCTTCTTGAACCAAATTCCATGGCTGTACCGTCGCCAATTACTTCTCTGATTCGGGTTGCTTTTGTAGCAATCAATGTCTGATAGTTAATGATATTCAAAATAGCAGTTTCAATAATCTGGGCCTCAGCCAGGGGAGCTTCTACACGCAAAATTGGTTCATTGCCGAATACAAGCTCACCTTCTTCCATTGATTTGATGGTCCCTGAAAACCTCATGTTTTTCAAGTATTCGAGGAAACCTTCTTCATAGTTCAATTCGTTTTTTAAGTAATGCAGATCACTGTCTGTAAATCTGAAGTTTTCTATATACTCAATAACTCTTTCCAGGCCGGCAAAAATTCCATAGCCGTTGCCAAAAGGCAGCTTCCTGAAGAACACTTCAAAGACCGCCTTTTTAGTATGTATGTTGTCTTCCCAGTAAGTCTGTGCCATATTTATTTGGTACAAATCAGTATGCAAGGCTATACTATCATCCGCAAATTCCCTCTGCATTATCTTAAACCTCCTGTGACAAATATAACAATTCCTATTAAAAATCTGTTATCTGCTATTATCCCCCATTCAATATTTTATCATCTTAAATAGATGAAAAATTTGGCTATTATTTTAATAGTAGTGAAGTTTATCGCCTTAATCAAATTTTTCAGCCTCAAGCCATACAGTTATTTACCCGTTAAGGATTTTTTTACACATTCTTCTTCGATTGTTCGTTATATTGAACATCGATATTATCCTGTTATAACACTTTAAAATTATTTCCCGAGTGTCGCGCGCAGAGATGTTATTTTGAAATATGAAGCAGGAATATTCCCTCGGACTGTCGGACTGCACTTGCCGATTATGGCAATCACCAACTTTCTGCCCTCCGCATAGGATGTCATGAACTGACAAGGAGGGCTGTGAGCTATGGAAAGACGGGACCTTTTGCCTTTCGTTGTGACCGCATTTTTTGCCGTAATGATTTCGCTCTTTGCTTTCTCCCTAATGGATTCAAAGGATGACACGCCAATAACCAAGACAATTCCAGATGGCCAAGGCAAAAGCAATGACAGTGATATCAGCAATCAAGTAAAAAATAATATAAAAGGAAATAAAGCTAATGTTAATAACTCAATCGACAACGATTTGAATAATGGTGAAGATAGCCAAATTGATAATAATGTTACGAATGACATTGAGGTAAATGTAGACGTTAATGTAACAAATACAATCAAAAATAAAGCTGATAAAAATCAGGACTCCGGTCAAACAGGAAATGAAAATGAAAACAGCGGCAGCGATAAAGGTGCGAAAAATGAACAGGATGGCAAGTCTGAGGATGATGAAGTCGTTTGGGGTGTAGACTCTGCAAGTCTCACCACAAGCGACTTGCTTTCATGCGTACGGGAGAATTTCGGATCTCCTAAAGTCTGGGGACGCTATTTAGGTGAAAAGGAAGGTGTATCAGCGGGCATTACACCACCAGAGGCCAAACTGCTGCAAGACAATAATATTAAATTACTCGTGATTTGGAATCGATTTAATGATGCAACAGGCATTGAAAATGGACAGAGTGAGGCAAAAGCAGCTGTTCAATTGGCACAGGAGCTGGAAATACCGGAGGGAGTAGCGATTTTTGCGGATATTGAGCCAAATTATCCTGTTGATTCTTCCTTTATTGAAGGCTGGTTTCAAGCAATGGAGGAGTCACCCTATCATCCTGGCATATACGGGATTTTTGATAAGGAACAGGCCCTGACTAAATCTTTCAGTCAAGCTGCAGCTGAAAATTCTTCCCTTCTTGAAAACACATTCATATGGACTGCTGCGCCAAATATAGGAATCACTGCGCAGGAACAGGCACCTGGATATAAACCTGAAGCTCCTGCAAATTCCTTGATTGCAGGCTGGCAGTATGGAATTGATGCGGAGGCGTGCAATATAGATACAAATTTATTCAACAAGGACATTCTGGATGTTCTGTGGTAAATATAAAAAAATAAAGAGCCCGCAATGGCTCTTTTATAATTTGAAGCTGTTTTTAGGCATTCCGGTATTCCAGAACTGGCTCATGACAAACGGAGTGCCAATAAACACAGGAACTACATAATAGCTGAGACGATAAAACATGAGAATCAACAGCCCCAATTCGGTGGGAACTCCCTGTGATTCCAGTCCGATCAAAAATACAAAATCAAAGGAACCAATGCCTCCAGGGATCATACTCGCTATGCCAGCGCATGCTGAAATGATGACAATGGGAAACAGCACAAAAAATGAAATCGATACTTCCAGGGCCCGGGCAATTCCCCAGATGCATATAATAATAAATAGCCACTCCGATAAAGAAACAGCCAGCAATTCTCCTGCAAATCCTTTTTTGATGTGTTTCATATTCCAAAAAGACGCCTTAAAAATGTAAACGCCCAGCAGCAGAGGTGTATATGCCGCAACGGCCCAAACGGCAATCTTTATAAGTTTAACATCATCGTATAAATGTAAATCTGTAAAAAGGACCATCCATGACAAAATGGACAAGCCGGTGAGGTAAAAAAGCGACAGCTTGGCAATAATTTTGATATACGGAGTATTGCCAGTCAAGTAATCCTTATAAAAATAGGACCTGAGTGTTGCTCCGGCCACACCTCCAAATCCGATAAAGTTAGAGAATGCGTTGGCAGATAAAGAATAAAATAATAGCTTTTTTCTAGGCACTTTAATCCTGAAAAGCCTTTGGAGTATTTCATCATAGAAATACATTGGAAAAAGTGCAGCCAGTCCCAATAAAAGGATAAAAAATAGTCTTCGGAAGGTTAGCCTGTCAATATAAAGCTCAAGGAGAGCCCAATTAAAATCATTGAATATCCCTTTTGCTTCCATCATGACAAACAGCAAAATGAATAAGGGTACGAGGAGTTTGGCAAGCGTTATAATTGTTTTTTGTTTTAACAAAGACAAAATACCCCACCATTCATGTAGTGAACTAGAGATAATGATTATTTAATCTCCCTGATAGAGTGTAGCATACTAAAGCGGACAATATATACCTTCTCCTATTATATTCCTGCATAGATACAATAGAATGGGACAAACGATAACTTTTTGCAATTGGTTCATATCTGCAATTGTTTTCAATGCAGCATTCAATTATACTTAAATCTGTGAATAGAGGTGAAATAATATCTTTGAACTATTAACTGAATCGTCTTTTATTTCATCAGAATATACTCTTTATTTAACATATATTATTGGTTTAGCAGCAAAGCTGTTAATCATTTGGAAAATAGAGCCGACTTTATGCAATACCAGATATATTGAGAACGAAAAAAGCCAATTTGAAAGCCTTCCAGGTTTTTACATGGTTCGGGGCTTTATTTGCGTTTCAATTCAGTCCTGGATAGCAAAACTTATTCTAAAAAAAGGCCAAGAAAGTGATGAGCCTGAAGGTCTCTCCCCTATTTAAAGAAAAAAATAGCGGGAGGTTTGACCTGTATGAGAAAATTTAAACTGTTATTAGCCATTACCATGATTACTGTACTGCCAATATTCTTATCTGCCTGTCAGGCTCAAGGCGGACAAGGAACAGGTTTTTTCCATCATTATTTTGTCGATTCCTTTGCTTTGGCAATACATGGAACAGCCGTTTTCTTTCATGGCAATTTCGGCCTGGCCATTATCTTCATTACCATAATGATTAGGCTGATATTAATGCCCTTAATGCTGAAACAATATAAAAATCAAAGCGAAATGAAAGAAAAAATGGATAAGTTAAAACCTGAACTTGAAAAAATTCAGCAAAAACTGAAAACAGCGAAAAAACCACAGGAGCAGCAAAAGCTGCAGCAGGAAATGTTCGGTTTGTATCAATCTCACGGAGTAAATCCTTTGAATGCTGCGGGATGTCTGCCAATCTTTATTCAAATGCCCATTCTGATGGGGTTCTATTATGCCATAAGAGGGAATCAGGAAATAGCTGTACATTCATTTCTCTGGTTCGATCTTGGTCATTCTGATATTTGGATCACAATCATTGCAGGAATTGTGTACTACCTTCAGTACCGGTTCACTCTAACGAATATGACTGCGCAAACGCCAAAGCAAATGAAATTGATCGGTCTTTTGTCTCCTGTAATGATTATGCTTGTTTCTTTAAATGCACCGGCCGCTTTGCCGCTATATTGGACTGCGGGCGGAATATTTTTAGTTTTTCAATCATGGCTTGGCAGAAGATTATATACGAAAAATAAACCTGATACTATGCAGTTCATGTCAGAATCATAATTACATGGGGAGCGGGCTTAATGCCTGCTCCTTTTTTGTTTATTTTATAAAAGAAATCTGAATAACCTCACCTTTTATTGGAAAGATAAGAGGGAAAAACGGAAGGAGGAAAGTGAATGATCAAATGTAAATTATTAATGGCATGGGCATTGTCAGCTGCATTACTTGCAGGCTGCGGCATGAATGACGCGGATATGAATGAAACAGCTCAAAGAAACAGAGACTTGACAGAGCCTACAAAAGTGAACGACAGCAATTATGGCGAAAATGGACGCACCACTGAACCCGGGATTGATCTTACCCGCACGGGAACAAACAATGAGAATCGAAATGAATCCCCGCGAATGAAGGTTGCTGATAAAGCTGCCGATAAAATTACCTCTATTCCAGAGGTTGAGTCTGCGAATGTAATTGTGACAGACAATAATGCATATGTTGCCGCACGCTTGAATGATGGAAATGGGGAATTGACTAAGGATGTCGAGAAAAAGATTTCCGATCAGGTTAAAGCAGTCGATCAGGACATTGATAATGTATATGTTTCTGTTAACCCCGACTTTTATGATCGAATGACTGGATATACTGAGGACATTCAAGCCGGTCAGCCAATTGAAGGATTTTTTGATGAATTTACAGAAACAGTCAGGAGAATTTTTCCTACACAAAGGTAAAGGAATATTAAAAACGGCCCATTTTAACAGGCCGTTTTCTTCTTTGGATTAAGCATCATGGAAATAATCTTTATAAAATCCGCTTACTTTTCCGGAATTGTCTGTGATGAAATAGAATTCTTCAGTTTCATTTTTTACATCATAGGTATTCCCTGCTGTCAAAGCCCGGTTTACAATGTATTTTGCTGCATCTGTATGCACGCATTTTACTTTTTTCAATGTTTCTCGTTCATGCCATTTTAAATGAATCATAATTGCCACTCCTTCATAATCTGCATTACTTACTATGATTAGTTTTTATTATAAAGAATACGAACTGTTGTCTGCAACTGGATTCTCATTAACTGCTGGCATTAATTTCATAAATTTCCGGAATCGGCTGATTTTATCCGCCTCAAATGTATACACTTCTCCGGTTAGCGTGTTTTTCATTGTTATATAATTAATTTCACAGATTTGGTCTATTCGTACAAACTCTAAATGATCATAATGTTCGTTATCATATTCCACTTCATAAAAGCCATTATCTGCTAAAATTTTCATTTTGATGACCTTCTTTCTAAGATGATGGCAAAGGTAATATACCACCCGCTTAGCCTGTTTCAAACCACCAAATAAAAATTTTGCGCTATTTTAGCAAATTTCAATAGATGAAAACTGGTCAGCACAGAGAAAAATCAATATGGGCTAGTACTAAGCATCCAATCTAATTTGAACACCCAGTTTTTCCAGCTGCTGTTCAAGCTTTCTGTAATAATCGTCACTTACTCTGCCTCTTGCTCCCCGGAGAATTTCAAGCGCGTAATGGTCAGGCGGGGGCAGCTCCCCCTTTTTATTGTAGACATGAAAAGTCAGAACATCTCCAAAAAACTTATCTCCAACTTTGACATTCACAAAGGCAGGACGATACCATTGTCCATAAAAACCTTCTCTATGAAACAGGTATTCTACTGCTTCATAAGGAAGTTCATATAGAACTCCTTCCGTGACGCCGCCATTTTCGATAATGTCTGCCCTTCCTCCATCCTCCCTGGAAAATAGGTATTGCATCGAGTAACCTGCCAGCGTTCCCCCGCCGACAATGGTTTTGAAGTGGTGATCTATTTTTGCCACGCAAAACCGCTCATCATCCATGCAGGAACCGTAAGCAAAATAAAACGTCTTTTCGGGCTTTTCCTTCATTAAGCGATAAAGCTTCCAATCTCCATGAAGAATGGGTTCGGCTAAAAGATCATCCCGGCAGGAGACATATATTAGTGCATTTACTTCTCCTGTATCAGTATGTACAGTCTGCTCCACCCGGTCATATAAATTATCTTTTCTGCCCGGGATATAATCCTCAAGTTCATCCAGGTCAGTGAAATGATCTAAATGCACTTCATAAAGCTCTCCATACACTTTTTGGTCAAGTGATGATTTCATAGAGGGATAGCCAAGTCCTGTATCAAATAACTCCCCATATACCCATGCCTGCTCGGCAATGCAGGTACTGCCTTTTAAAACGAAGTGATTTGACTCATGTTTTCTTAAGGTTCCATAAACAAACAGCTTTTGTGTTGTCATTAGTGCTTGCTCCCCCTTATTCTTCTCTTTTGTTTATTATACTACCATTTTCTGAAGATTCTTTTCAAAAAAATAAGACGGAGAGTAATCTCCGTCCTAGCTGCATTGGCATACTGTGAACTTCTTTACTAAAGGAAGCTTGCAGAAAAATTTTTCCTTCGTATTTTCCTGGAACGGATTAATTTGGTTAAGTTCAGCAATTTCCTTCCGCTTAGCATTATTCAAAACTTCAATGACATAAATTTCCTCGTACATCTTCTATCTCTCCCTTCAATTTATCTTTAATCTCATTTTAAATACTTTACGCAGTAAAAACATTGGCAATGGGATTGAGATTTATTAAGACTTATGAATGAAGGAATGAGGAGTTCTTTAGGAAAGCGGAAGGCGCCCGCCTATTGGCTTATACCCGAGAGCCGAAGGCGCCTGGAGCTGGACAGTTATCTAGCTTCAGAATCTATACATCTTATTACATAAAAAAACCTGCTGGAATAGTCCCAACAGGTTAAATGTACTTTATTTCAACGTATTTGCTTTTTCAATGACTTCTTTAGCCTTTTCACGCAGTCTGAATTTCTGGATTTTACCAGAAGCTGTCATTGGATACTCCTTTGTAAATTCTATATAGCGAGGGATTTTATGGCGTGAAATTTTCCCTTTGCAGTATTCGCGAAGTTCGTCTGGTGTTAATTCAGAGCCTTCTTTTACGATTATCCAGGCGACCACTTCCTCCCCATAGACGGCATCTGGAACTCCAACCACCTGAACGTCCAGAATCGCTGGATGCGTATAAAGAAATTCTTCAATTTCGCGGGGATATATATTCTCTCCCCCGCGAATGATCATATCCTTTAGTCTTCCAGTGATTTTGCAGTACCCGTTCTCATCCATAACAGCGAGATCACCTGTATGCAGCCAGCCATCTTCATCAATGGCTTCTTTTGTAGCATCAGGATTTTTATAATATCCCTTCATGACATGATAGCCTCTTGTACACAATTCCCCTTGTTCTCCAAATGGTACTTCGTTATTGGTGCCTGGTTCCACAATTTTCACTTCCACATTCGGCAGTGCTCTTCCGACTGATTCCACTCTGAGTTCAATCGGATCATCCGTTCGAGTCTGCGTTATGACGGGAGAGGACTCTGTTTGACCATAGGCAATGGTTATTTCGCTCACGCCCATCCTTTCAATAACGCCTTTCATGACTTCAATAGGACAATTGGAGCCAGCCATTATGCCAGTACGGAGAGCCGATAGATCATACTTTGAGAAGTCAGGATCATTCAGCTCTGCAATAAACATTGTCGGCACCCCATGCAGGCCTGTACATTTTTCATCCTGGACCGTCTGCAGAACAGCTTTAGGACTGAACTCCTGCACAGGCACAATGGTTGCGCCGACGGATATGCATGCCATCGTCCCCAGCACGCACCCGAAGCAATGGAAAAACGGAACAGGAATACATAAACGGTCATCTTTTGTTAAACGCATGCAATTAGCAATATTATAGCCATTGTTAACAATGTTGTTATGGGTTAGCATAACCCCTTTTGGAAACCCTGTCGTCCCTGATGTATATTGCATATTGATGGCATCATCCGGGTCCAGGCTCTCCATACGCTCATTGAGTTCTGCGTCTGTAACTGATTCGCCCATCCTGATAATATCTTCCCAGCTGTAAGTCCCGGGAAAGCGTTTTTCTCCCATCACGATAACATTTTTTAAAAAAGGAAGTCTTTTGCTTTTCAGCTGTCCCGGCTCAGAATTCTTTAGTTCCGGAACAATACTGTATAGCATTTCTATGTAGGAGGTTTCTCTGAACTTTTCCATTAGAACAATAGTTGTACTGTCAGATTGCTTTAATAGGTATTCAAGCTCGGCAGCTTGATAGTTTGTATTAACTGTTACAAGGACAGCACCCATTTTGCCTGTTGAGAACTGGCAGGTAAGCCATTCTGGCGTATTGGTTGACCATGCGGCAATATGCTCTCCTTTTTCAAGACCCAGCTTCATAAACCCTTTGGCAGCAAGCCTGCAGTATCCATTAAACTCCTTATAACTCATTCGGAGCCCGCGATCTGCGTAAACTACAGCTTCATGATTCGGGTGAAGACCGGCTTTCTCCTCCAGGAGCTTCCCTACTGTTAGAGTCACTAATTCCGTCATCCAGAAATCCTCCTACATAGAAAT
>NZ_CAXQGS010000095.1:0-13718 GCF_964223445.1 Cytobacillus sp. | reverse complement strand
TCTACCAAGTGATGTTCGATGGCAAAGCTTCAGGTATGTTATGGGCAGTGCTGGGTGTTAATATAATAGTATTAATTCTTTCATATATTTTTGGCAAAAAACAGCCAGGAGAAGTTGATTCTTCTAAAGTGGCGGCATAAATAAGAATAATGAACAAGATTGGGAGGAGTTAATGGTGGAAAAATATATTTTATCATTAGACCAGGGGACTACTAGTTCGCGTGCTATCCTATTTAATAAAAAAGGGGAAATTGTGCACACAGCACAAAAAGAGTTCACACAGCATTTTCCAAAGCCTGGCTGGGTTGAACATAATGCTAATGAAATATGGGGTTCAATTTTATCGGTGATTGCAGGTGTTTTTTCGGAATCCGGCATAAAACCTGAGCAAATTGCCGGCATTGGCATTACAAATCAGAGGGAAACAACAGTTGTTTGGGATAAAGAAACGGGAGCCCCAATTTATAATGCGATTGTCTGGCAGTCAAGGCAGACAAGCGAAATTTGCGATGAATTGAAGGAAAAAGGCTATAACGATCTATTCAGAGAAAGAACCGGTTTATTAATAGATGCATACTTCTCAGGAACAAAAGTTAAGTGGATACTGGATCATGTGGAAGGGGCAAGGCAAAAAGCTGAACAGGGCAAATTATTATTTGGAACCATCGATACATGGCTAATCTGGAAGCTGTCTGGAGGAAAAGCACATGTGACCGATTACTCGAATGCTTCCCGCACACTAATGTTTAATATTCACGAATTTAAATGGGATGAAGAACTGCTTAACATTCTTGGAGTTCCTGAAACGATGCTGCCTGAAGTGAAGCCATCTTCTGAAGTGTATGCTAAGACTATTGACTATCACTTTTTCGGGAAGGAAGTTCCCATCGCCGGAGCAGCGGGTGATCAGCAGGCTGCGCTATTTGGACAAGCATGCTTTGAGAAAGGAATGGCTAAGAACACTTACGGTACCGGCTGTTTCATGCTTATGAATACAGGGGAAAAAGCCGTCCAATCTGAACATGGACTTCTAACCACCATTGCCTGGGGGCTAGAGGGTAAAATTGAATATGCATTGGAGGGCAGCATTTTTGTTGCGGGCTCTGCCATTCAATGGCTCCGTGATGGAATGAGGATGCTCAAGGATGCAAAGGACAGCGAAAGCTATGCAAAAAGAGTGGACTCGACAGATGGAGTTTATGTAGTTCCGGCATTTGTAGGTCTAGGGACACCATATTGGGACAGTGATGTAAGGGGAGCAGTATTCGGAGTCACAAGGGGAACGTCCAAAGAGCATTTTATCCGTGCGACACTCGAGTCACTTGCTTATCAGACAAAAGATGTTTTATCTGCCATGGAAGCGGACTCAGGCATTGAACTTAAGACGCTTAGGGTTGACGGAGGTGCCGTGAAAAATAACTTCTTGATGGAGTTCCAGTCAGATATTTTAGAGGTGCCGGTTGAAAGACCGACAATCAATGAAACTACTGCGCTGGGGGCAGCTTACCTTGCTGGATTGGCCGTCGGGTTCTGGAAATCACAGGAGGAAATTGCTGAGCAGTGGGCAATTGATCAATCATATCATCCATCAATGGAAGAAAAAGTCCGTGAAGAACTTTATAAAGGCTGGAAAAAAGCTGTAAAGGCTGCAATAGCATTTAAATAATCAGAAGCAGATTTTATACACAAATCATATCTTTTATGTTATAATAAGCTTAAGTTAATAGTTCGGCAGGAGATGCGGAGAGACCACAAAATCATTATCGGGTAATCGATAATGTATTTTGTGGTCTCTTTTTTATTCCCTGCTTAAAAGGGTAGTTACAACTACTGGCCTTTTTGACAAGGAGGAGACAGCAATGACATTTTCTAATTTAAATCGTACTGAAATGATAGAAACACTGACAACGGAAGAATTTGATATTCTGATTATTGGCGGCGGCATAACGGGAGCGGGAATTGCCCTGGATGCGGCAACACGGGGAATGAAAACAGCACTCGTCGAGATGCAGGATTTTGCTGCCGGAACTTCCAGCCGTTCAACAAAACTGGTTCACGGCGGATTAAGATATCTTAAACAATTTGAAGTTAAAATGGTAGCGGAAGTCGGCAAGGAGCGGGCAATCGTATATGAAAATGGACCACATGTGACTACACCCGAGTGGATGCTGCTGCCAATGCATAAAGGAGGCACGTTTGGGAAATTCTCGACTTCTATCGGCCTTAGAGTTTATGACTTTCTTGCAGGAGTCAGAAAGTCTGAACGCAGAAGTATGCTTAATGCCCGGGAAACACTATCAAAAGAACCGCTTGTAAAAAAAGATGGACTGAAAGGCGGCGGTTATTATGTGGAATACCGCACAGATGATGCTCGTCTTACGGTTGAGGTAATGAAAGCTGCAGCAGAAAAAGGCGCTATGCCTGTTAACTATTTGAAGGTCGAAAAACTTTTATATGATGATCAAGGAAAAGTGTGCGGAGCTGCAGCTGCAGATCAGCTGACAGGCAAGGTTCATGAAGTTAGAGCAAAAAAAGTCATCAACGCAGCAGGTCCCTGGGTTGATTCCATCCGCGAGAAAGACGGATCAAAGAAAGGAAAGACCCTGCGTTTGACTAAAGGGGTTCATTTAGTAATAGACCAATCTAAGTTTCCGTTAAAGCAGGCTGTGTACTTTGATACTCCTGACAAAAGGATGGTATTTGCCATTCCGAGAGATGGAAAGACCTATGTGGGAACAACAGATACCTTCTATAATTCTAATCCCGTAAATCCAAAGATGACTGCAAGTGACAGAACATACATCATTAACGCCATTAACTTTATGTTTCCTTCTGTAAAGATAGAGGAGAATGATATTGAATCCAGCTGGGCTGGTGTTCGTCCGCTTATTTGGGAAGAAGGAAAAGATCCTTCCGAAATATCACGCAAAGATGAAATTTGGGAGTCGGATACTGGTTTACTGACAATTGCAGGCGGGAAACTGACAGGGTACAGGAAAATGGCCGAAACCATTGTTGATGTACTTGCTGAAAAGTTCAAACAGGAATCAAGTAGAACATTTAGCAGAAGTATTACAAAAACAATGCCCATTTCAGGAGGAAATGTAGGAGGATCATCCAAATTCCAGGAATTTATCGGGTTCCAGACTGAAAAAGGAAGAAGTATCGGTTTATCAGCTGAACAGTCCAGGCACCTTGTTAAAATGTATGGGTCTAACGTTGGTATCATCTTTAATATGATTGAAAAGAAAAGGAATGAAGCTGAGAATTATGGCCTGCCGATTATATTATGGGCTAAGCTGAAATATGCAATTGAACATGAAATGGCTGCCACCCCTGTTGACTTTTTTAACCGCAGAACAGGAGCTCTTCTTTTTGATATTGAAACGGTAAAAAATTATCAAAAGCAAGTAATTTCATATATGGCCGATGCATTTGAATGGGACACAGCTGCAGAAAGTAATTTTGAAAACCAGCTGAACCAGGAACTCAGCTTTGCGGTAAAGCCGGCTGATCAGGATTAAAACTCTCCAATTGGGGAGTTTTCTTTTTTAAGGAGTATTTTCATAAACAAAAGGGACATTCCTTAGGCATAATATAGACTAAATAGCTAGCGGAGGTGGCTTATGTACAATGTTCTCATGTTTGTTGACTCGGGGGTTGATGATTCACTTGCCCTAATGTATGCCCTTCAGCATCCCGAGATTAATCTAGTAGGTGTAGTCGGCGCTTATGGCAACATAACAAAAGAAGAATCCATTAATAATACTGCTTATTTGCTTAATCTTGCAGGCAGAGAGGACATTCCCATTATTGCAGGGGCGAGCGGCCCGTTATCCGGTGAGACCGCTGTCTTTTATCCTGAAATACACGGGAAGGAAGGCCTTGGGCCCATTCAGCCTCCAGAGGACTTCAGCAGCAAAATAAAGGTACATGATATAGATAAAATTATTGAAATTGTAAATGAATACAAAAATGACCTGGTGATCGTTGGAGTAGGGAGGCAGACAGATTTGGCATTGCCGCTAATTCTGTATGGAAAGGATGCATATAAAGATGTAAATGCATTTTATTTAATGGGCGGTGCGTTTCTAGTTCCGGGAAATGTAACACCAGAGGCTGAGGCTAATTTTTACGCTGACCCGATTGCGGCGGATTCAGTTCTTGAAAAAGCAAAAAACATTTATATTTTTCCTCTAAATGTAACAAATAAAGCGATTATCCGGCCTGAAACGATCAATTTTATAGCGAATAATACCCAATCACCTTTTAAAGACTTAATCAAACCTGCTTATGATTATTATTACGAGGCTTATCAAAAGCTTGTCCCAGGGATTAAAGGTGCACCACTTCATGATGTTCTGGTATTAAGTGTTCTCACAAATCCCGATCTTGTTAAGTATTTAAAAAGAAGAGTAAGAATTGAACAGTTTGGAAAGGCCAAGGGAAAAAGCATAGCTGACTTCAGGCCATTGCCCGAAGATGATCCTCCGGAAACACTTGATAATATAGCGATGGAGCTTGACCTGGAACGGTTTGTCATTGATTTTATGGAAGTTTTTCTCACTCAGAAAGTTCAGAAATAGCTTTTGACACAGAGTGTTAAAAGCTTTTTCATTTGGCGTTGAAGGGGAATAGGAAGTTTGCATAGAATGTATTAACGTGGAAAACATTTGAAGTCAGGGAAAGTTTCTTTAGGGAAATTGCAGCAAATCCATTAAGTTTCAGTATACATTAATCAAATCAAATGGAGGCTTCCAAATTGCTAAAAAACAAAAAAATAAACAGGGCTCTTTCAATTCTGGGAATGGTCATAGCCATCGCTGCAGCATATAGTGTACTTGTCTTTTTAAATAAGGGTGAATCCAAGGTGAAAAAAACCTCGGCAAATGCGGAAACATCCGAACAGGATTTAATGTACGATGATTTAGGAGACTTCATTGCCTCCAATCATACTTTTTATAATGAAACACTTGGATGGGGGAGAGACCGTAAAGTCAGCTGGACTAAACAAAGGGAGCAGGCTGACTTAATCGTAAACTCACTAAAGAAAATATCAGCGGAGAATGAGGATTTGCAGACTGATCTGAGCACAATAGCACGGCTGGCAGAAACTGTGCAGTCGGGCACTAAGGAAAAGGATGTTCTAATTAAATTGCACCGATATTTTCATGATCTGGATATTGGTTTTAATGACTATAAAGACACAACCGATTATTTTGATGTAACTGAGTATAAGGGAGAAGGCTAATAAACGGGTGACAAGTTTTTTTCTTGACACCTTACCGCAAATAAGGTAACATAGTGATTGAAGTATTTGAGGTATATTGTTGAAGTCGTTAATTCACTTGGAATGTTCGGCAGCCGAACCTTCCTTTTTGTGAAACTGCGGCTTTTTATTATGTTTTATGCTCTTTAGGATTTTGAAAGAGTAAGCATGTGTTTGTAATTAAGAATAATTTGTGTGGACAGCTTAAAGCTGAATTTTCTTCTTAATCATCTTCTATAAACCAGACACTTCTCCGTATTTTTACTTCAGTAAGTTTCTTACCATTTAATATTAAAATCTCAGAGAGCATCTAAGAGTCGGAAAAGATTCCGGCCAACCTGATTCCCACTGGCGCGGTCTAGGAGCCGCAAGGATGGAAGAGAGGAAGGGCTTTCATTGTTTTAGGTAATAATTAAATAACTCAAATATATCACTTATAAGGACAGTGTTTGCTGTCCTTTTTTATTATTTTGCAAAAAACACGAACGATTTAATAAGTTTCAGTTTAATCATTTGTGTTTTTGTGGTATGATGTATACATTAGAATAGCTTAACAAAATCGCAGTGACTGACGACAATGCGGAATGAACCGCTGGGGAGCTGCGTCTATGTATAGCCGGTCGTCTGGGCAGAGATAAGGGATACCCTTGTCTCTTTTTTCATAACAAAATGGAAAAGCCCGTCTGCCGAATAGGTGCTTTTCCTATAGGAGGAATATGCATGGAAAAAAAGATTATTCTTGATGGAATTGTTGTGGCAAAACATGTGAAAGACCAATTAAGAAATCGAATTGAAGAATTGAAGGGGAAGGATGTCGTCCCTTGTTTGGCCACTATTTTGGTGGGAGATGACCCTTCTTCTGAAACGTATGTAAGGATGAAGGGAAATGCTTGTGAAAAACTTGGCATTTTATCAAAACGTATCCATATGTCAAAGGATACAACAACACATGAACTATTAGAGAAGATTGCAGAATTAAACGATGATCCTTCTGTACATGGAATCCTTCTTCAGCATCCCGTCCCTGGACATATAGATGAACGAAAAGCTTTTGAAGCAATTGCTATTGAAAAAGACGTAGACGGTGTTACAAGCCTTGGGTATGGACAGACTGCATTCGGATTTGGTGAATATCCGTCTTGTACACCTGCAGCTATTTTGGAAATTATGGATTTTTATAATTTGAAGGCTGAAGGTATGCATGCAGTAGTCGTAGGCAGAAGCCCGATCCTCGGCAAGCCGGTCTCTGCCCTTTTACTCAATCGAAACGCAACAGTCACTACGTGCCATTCATATACCCAAAACCTGCCCCAAATTGTAAAGCAAGCTGATATTGTAGTAGCAGCTGTAGGAAAACCTAACTTCATCAAGGGTGAATGGATTAAAGAAGGAGCTATTGTCCTTGATGCCGGATATAATGAAGGAAATATTGGGGATGCAGAGTATGACAGCTGTTTTGAAAAGGCGTTTGCCATTACCCCCGTCCCTGGAGGAGTTGGACCTGTTACGATTTCCATGCTTTTGAAACATACTGTTCATGCTGCGGAAAAATCGCTGAAATACAAGGGAAGCATAAATAGTTCATTTATCCCTAAATAAAAATTGATCTTTAAAAGGATTGACTTATAACTGGGTGTCGTTTATTATTAGGTTAACGCTGTAAAGTTCGTTATATACTTTTTGGATAAGTAGTCGTAGCTGCAAAGAAATGTAGGCGATCGTTCATCCTCATTTCTGGCAGCTGCGACTTTTTTATGTTTAAGTTTATATGGTACATTATAGTGAAAAACAATTTATTGGGAGGCAACACAAATGAACACAGGTAAAGTTAAATGGTTTAATGCAGAAAAAGGTTTCGGATTCATCGAATCTTCAGAAGGTCAAGATGTATTCGTACACTTCTCCGCTATCCAAACTGAAGGTTTCAAAACTTTAGAAGAAGGTCAAGACGTAACTTTCGAAATCGTTGAAGGTAACCGTGGACCTCAAGCTGCTAACGTAACAAAAGCATAATTTGCTTAAAATGAGGTGATGCATGTCTAATCATGCATCACCTTTTTATGTTTGCTTATCCACTTTGTAGCCTTCAGCATTCCTCAAAACAGATCTTCTGCAATAACTGCTTTTAGGAATATGTATTTTTCATTTCACCCAATTAAAATACTTCACTTACAAAAAGTTTAAAAATAGTGCAAACGGAAATGTAAAAAAGAGATACAAACTGGAAAGCCTAGTAAAGTGTCCATGTCTTTATACAAAAACAATCTTTCAGTACCTAATAAGATATGCAATTCAAGGAGGAACTTATATTTTGACAACTTTTTCAGATTTTGGCTTAAGTAATGAAATAGTAAAAGCCCTTTCCAATATGGGCTTCGAGGAACCAACACCAATTCAGGCACAGGCAATTCCAATCGGAATGAAGGGTAAGGACATGATTGGCCAGGCGCAGACTGGAACTGGAAAAACCACTGCTTTCGGTGTGCCGCTGTTAGAGCAGATTGATTTAAACGAAGGTATTCAAGGTCTTGTCCTTGCACCAACACGGGAGCTTGCTGTACAGGTGGCAGAAGAATTAAACCGTATAGGACAGGTAAAGGGAGTCCGGACACTTCCTGTTTACGGTGGTCAGGATATCACCCGCCAAATCCGTGCGCTAAAAAAGCGTCCGCATATTATTGCTGCTACACCGGGAAGATTAATTGATCATATTGAAAGAAAAACAATCCGCTTAAGCAACATCAAGATGGTAGTTCTGGATGAAGCGGATGAAATGCTTAATATGGGATTCATAGAGGACATTGAAAGAATTTTAAGTGAAATTAAAGGTGAGCGCCAAACCCTTCTTTTCTCTGCAACAATGCCAAAAAGAATTCAGTCTCTTGCAGAAAAATTCATGCAGGAACCGGAAATGGTTAAAGTGAAAGCGAAAGAAATGACTGTTAAAAATATTGAACAGTACTATATGGAAGTGCATGAAAAACAAAAATTTGATGTACTTTGCAACCTGCTCGATATTCAGTCACCTGAACTGGCTATTGTGTTTGGGAGGACTAAGAAGCGTGTAGATGAAGTGGTAGAAGGCCTTATCAAGAGAGGCTATTCGGCTGAAGGGATTCATGGTGATATTCCCCAGGCGAAAAGAGATCAGGTTATCCGCCGATTTAAAGAGCAGACAATCGATATAATGGTAGCCACTGACGTAGCTGCAAGGGGTCTGGATATATCAGGCGTATCCCATGTTTATAACTTTGATATTCCGCAGGATCCTGAAAGCTACGTTCACCGGATTGGACGTACTGGACGTGCCGGAAATAAAGGGCTGGCAATTACGTTCGTTTCTCCAAGAGAAATTGACCACCTGAAAATAATTGAAAGTGTTACAAAGAGCAAAATGGCGAAAAAGCCTGTTCCTTCCTTTAAGGATGTTGTTGCAGGCAATCAGCAGGCGACTATTAATAAACTCATGGAAGTCATTGAAAAAGAAGAACATGCTGACTTCAAAAGAGTTGCTGAAAATCTACTTGAAGACACAGATTCTGTCACATTGCTTGCTGCAGCCATTAAATTACTGACTAAGGGCCCTGATGTAACACCGGTTAAACTAACCGCTGTGGAACCGATCCGTGTGAGAAAACCTAAAGGAGACCGCGGAGGAAGAAGATTCAGCGACAGGTCAAGAGGCGGCGGCCGGGATAGAAGAGATTTTAAAGGCGGGCGTGACAGGCGCAGTAAAAACCGCAGCAGCAGCAATAAAGGATAATGCGTACTAATATCGGAGAGAAAATGGATAAATTGATTTTTTTCCGGTACTTTTTGAACATTTTATTATAAAATTTGAGGAATTTACCCATATTAGTAAATGCAGGGTAAAAAATCACTCTGTGAGTTATAGATATTAGGAGGAAATTTACATGGCAACAGGCAAAGTAAAATGGTTTAACTCAGAAAAAGGTTTTGGCTTTATCGAAGTTGAAGGCGGAGAAGATGTATTTGTTCATTACTCTGCGATCCAAACAGAAGGTTTCAAAACCCTTGATGAAGGCCAAGAAGTTAACTTTGACATAGAGCAGGGCCAGCGTGGACCGCAAGCTGTAAATGTAACAAAGTTATAATTGATTGTTAAGAGAGTCCCTTTTAAGGGGCTCTTTTAATTTTGGGGTAAAATAGGGAATAAAAGTAAGTGGAAAGGAATGATAGTGATTAAAACCCTTATCTTGTCTGATACCCACATGCCAAAGAAGTCAAAACAACTGCCTGGTGTTCTGCTGAATGAACTTCTCAGCTGTGATTTAATTATTCATGCTGGGGATTGGCAGAGCGTTGATCTGTATTATGAATTAAAAAAATATGCTCCTGTTGAGGGGGTATATGGTAATACCGACAGTGATGAACTTTGCACCATATTTAAGAAAAGAATACTGCTTGAACTAAAAGGTTATAAAATAGGGGTAGTCCATGGACATGGAGAGGGAAAAACAACTGAAAAAAGAAGTATAGAAGCTTTTGATAAGGAAAATGTTGATGCTATTATATTTGGGCATTCTCATATTCCTGTAAAGAAACTCTATAATGGAGTAATCCTGTTTAATCCCGGGTCTCCCACAGACAAGCGCAGGCAGCCGAACTATTCGTTCGGCATCCTGAAAATTACAAATGAAATGACATTCAATCATGTTTTCTTCGATTCAAAGGAATAAAATGGCTTCAAATCTTGAGTGTGTTAAGATCATATTCATAATAATCTTGTGTGCCGTATGGTTCAAAACCGCATGATTTGTATAATGACAGTGCATGGTCATTTTTTGCAGCTACTTCAAGATGCACCCAGTTAACTCCCTTGCTGTTTTCCAGATTAACAGCATTGGTAAGAGCACCCCTGCCGATTCCTTTTCCCTGAAATGAAGGATCGACAGCAAAGCCGTAAATCCACGCAGCATCTTTTTCTCTTTGAATCCTGATTTTGCCGGCTTTTTCGCTTTTGTATTCAATTATAAAAGTCCTCTCATTTTCGCAATCAAAGATATTGTTATTAAAAGCTTCTGCCTCATCTTTAGGGATTTCAAAGCATGCAGTATCCAGATAATTAATGAAAGAAAGGTCACTGCCTACTGCTTGCCGCAAAGTTACTTCAGGATTTGCTGTTCCGATTTTTGTACTTTTATGGCGTTTCATTTGATACTCGGAGAATGAATAGATGCAGGGAATTGATTTTAAATAACCTTTTGCTGATTGGGAAGAGGCTGGAGCATTAATAAGCAATTTGCGTGCCAGGGCCAATTGTTTTGCTGCCTGATTGAATAAGCTGGAGAAGATGCCCTTTCGTCTATGATTAGGGTGAACCATTCCGCATAATTCGACAGGTCCTCCAAAATTATATAAAGCAAGGTAACCTAATAAATTCCCGCTGTTATCATATTGGAAATAGTCATTTTCATTACCGGCAGGTCTCGACTTCAAGGTATCCCAGTTTAATTTTAAATTAATATTTTCGGTCTCTTCGCATATATGCTGGAGAGAATGGATTTCGAATAATTGTTTTTCTGTCAGCACTCAGGCGGCCTCCTGTATAAAAGAAATGATAAACCAATAATATAAGAAAAAGGATCAAACGAATAGTCCTAAAATTCAATCCATTTGCATTGTAATTGAAATTATGTAAATAAATTTAGCTATATGTTAGGATTGTATGGAAAAAGGGGGAGAATTAATGAAGAAATTCACAGTGATGTTCCATAAGGAAGACAATGTACAGCCGATGGCTGTTCAAAAACTAAATGAAAATGACTTTGAACTATACACGGAAGGCGGCACAAGGCATTTATTTGAATTGAACTCAAATGTTGGATATTTTATATTTTTTGATGCTGTCGATAAGGAAGGTAAGGAGTCTTATCTGGTTCTCCAATATGAAGGAGAATCGGAAGAACCCAGTGCATGCTTTGCTTTTGAATTAAAGGATTTCTATCAATTCACAGCTCTTTATCTGAATGATCTTGACTTTAATGAAGGAAATAATGTGGATAGGGAAGAAGAAGCTTATACACCGATACAGCATTTGGCACATTTAATGTATCACATTATTGAAGAGGGGAAAAAAATTCAGTAATAAAATAAAAGAGCAGGGGGGCCTGCTCTTAATCTTGTGCTTGAGAAAGGTTCTCTCTGCAGAAAGCTGAAACCGTTTTTTCTTCCTCTTCATCTAAAGCGAAATCCAAAATGTTTCCTGAATGACTTTCAATAAAATGATAATTAAGAATCCTCTCATCTTCTCCATTTTTATAATAAAGCACTCTTAACTTAATGTCATTCTCTGAATATAAATCATCGTCTTCATCTACGTCGATATCTAAAAAGTATTCATAGCGGTCACCCGTTAAAATGCCGGTCGGATCCTGTATGTACTCAACCGTATAGCTTGTAATGTTCATGGTCTTCACCCTTTCTTTCGCTACTGTACATGTCATTATACACTTTTCCCAGATTGGTTTAATAGTATTTATCAATTTTTTGCCATGGTTCTATGGCTGCTGTGTGAGTTTAGAACTTTTTGACAGAACCCTTAAAATATGTTATACTAATTTTAGTTAAAAGAATATAATATTGCCCATAAACACTTGTTATATAGAGCCAGTGGTTCGTCACTTTATATAGCAAGTGATTTTTATTTTGGGTAAGGGTCTTACTCTTTGGGAGGTGCCTGATTATGGCAATGGGATTTGGCAGAAAAAATTTGGAAGAAATCAAGGTTGAAGAAGTAAAGATCTGGGAGTGTACATCTGAGTCTTGCAACTGCTGGGTAAGGGACAATTTCAAAAGCAGCCAGGTACCTATTTGTCCGATTTGCAAAAGTGAAATGAAAGAAACGACTAAAGAATTGCAAGTCGTTAACAATAACAGCATCTTTTCTAAATAATTGTAAGGGCGATGACATCGCCCTTTGTTTTTTGCTGATTTTTTCTATTGCGCTTGTAAGCACATCATCAAAAAAATCCCTTAGCGCATTATCTCATATTCCACTGACTTCTTCTCGGCGTTTACCCCTTTCCCTCGGGCCTGGGCAACATAAAATGACTTTCAAAATCCATACATTTCACCCTATTTAGCTTTATAAGTATTAGAAAGGGGAAACCTTAGTTCAATTGCCCTTCCTTCAAAGGTAAAGTATATGTTTGTCCATGATGAACAAAATAATGGAAACGTGCTAAACTGGATGTGGAAGAATGTCAAATTTGCTTTGGTTTCTTGGATTAGTGCTCATTAGCATTGGCCTCATTTATATAACTTTTATTAAAACTGAATTCCGGTATAATCTTGCGGTTTATTTCTTCGTTATGGGACTTTCTTTTTTAATGGAGTACATCGTTTTAATTTTAGGCGATGCCTATTCCTATTATCCGAAATTATTTTCAATTCAATGGTATGATGATGTTTTTGGTTCCAGTATTTCACAGGCTTTTTTTATTCCGAGTGTATTAATGGCAATAGCTGCTTTTAGAATGCGCTTTAAATGGATAATTTTCATAATCGCCGCTATTTTCGGGATAGAAGAGCTGTTTCTCTGGCTGGGCATCTATGAACATAATTGGTGGAAATCCTGGTTTACCCCGATCATCTTGTTTGCTTCGGTTTTTGTTATTAAATGGTGGAGAAGTAGAGTTGAAGCTCCTACTTTATTTATTCAATTTATAACTGTATATATGGCCAGCACCACAATTTACCAGGGGATATCTTTTGGTTTAACGGCTATCTTGGGAACTCATCAGTATAAGATCGGGTGGTTTGAATCGCCTTATCAGGACCATATAGCTTTTAGTGTTCTTATTTGGATTATCTATGCCCTGTTGCTGACCATCATCATAATAAAGTTTTATCGATTTATATGGATGGTCTTATTATTTTTTGCCGATTTAGCTTTTCATTGCTTTATGGTGAAAATGGACATTTTAAAGATAAGCACTTTTTGGAATCCTCTTTACTTTAGTGTGATACTTATGCTATTGCTGGTATTAATCAGGAAATTAAATAATTATATGTTCTCATCAAACTGAATTTTATACTTTCAACAGGTTATGATGGTCTAAAGAAAACTTAAAAAAATAAAAACAAACTGGAATAAAGTACCACGAATAAAACGTTGACCTGAAACACTGGCGATGCTATTATTTAAGAACAGCTTTCACAACATAACTGAGAGAAAATATTTCTAAAAAGTTATTGACACTGAAGGTTGTAATTGGTATAATATAAAAGTTGCTTAGAAAGATAGCGACTGATATGATTGATCTTTGAAAACTGAACGAACATAAACGTCAACGTTAATTCTTTAGTCTTTTTTGAAAAGACAACTTATGAGCTTAATCAACTCTTATATGGAGAGTTTGATCCTGGCTCAGGACGAACGCTGGCGGCGTGCCTAATACATGCAAGTCGAGCGGACAGATGGGAG
>NZ_CAXQGS010000094.1:0-16967 GCF_964223445.1 Cytobacillus sp. | reverse complement strand
CTGCAGAAGTACAAATACTAGGAAGAATTGCGCTATATAGTACTTCTAAGGACAACTTAGCATCTCAATCTGTGGCAAAGAAACTACAATTAGCCCATTATGGAACAGACATTCATATAAGTTGAGTAACACAGGACTGCTTTTTTGTTAAAGTCACTATTGATTAAACGGGGCAGAATACTTCAATATGACTTTTGTATTATGACTATATAAACAAACTTAGTTTGGGGTGATTTGGTGACAATAAAAGGCATTAATCATTTTTTATTTTCAGTTTCCAATTTAGAAGCTTCTATTGAGTTTTATAAAAATGTGTTTGGAGCAAAGTTGTTAGTTAAGGGAAGAAGTACTGCCTATTTTGATATAAATGGTATATGGCTTGCCCTAAATGAAGAAAAGGATATTCCCCGTACTGAAATTTGCCAATCATATACACATATAGCTTTCTCAATAGAAGAAGCGGATTTTGATAATATGTACCGTAAGCTAAAAGAATTGAAGGTAAACATCCTGTCAGGTCGTCCAAGAGACGAAAGAGATAAAAAGTCTATTTATTTTACTGATCCAGATGGGCATAAGTTTGAATTTCATACAGGTACTTTACAAGACAGACTAGATTATTATAAAAAGGAAAAAACACATATGGAGTTTTACAATTAATGATTTTTGTTGGAATTCCAAATTTCTGGGATTAATCCTTAGAGAAAAAAGGAGGAGGTAATCTTATTAAAAGGGAGAATTTTAAAATAAGAATATATTTGAGAGGTGTTTGAAGATGTATCATAGCTTAAGCGATTTTTATACATCCTGGGAATTTGAGGCTGGAGCTACAAGCAGGATTCTTAAAAATCTTACGGATGAATCATTAAAGCAAGAAGTCACTCCAAATCAATGGCCTTTAGGACGTATTGCGTGGCATACTGTCACATCTATCAAAGTGATTAGTTCACAGGCAGGTTTAAGATTTGACGCTCCTAGTGAAGACTGGTCTGTTCCATCTTCTGCTAATTTCATTGCTGAAAGCTATATTAAATCTTCACATGTGTTTGTTGAGGCTTTGAAAACTCAATGGACTGATCAGATCCTGTTGGAACAAATTGATTTCTTTGGTATTAAAATGACAAAGGGAAGTCTTTTATTATTTCTAAACCAACACCAAACTCATCACCGGGGACAAATGACTATTCTAATGAGACAGGCAGGACTTAGAGTTCCAGGGATCTACGGTCCTTCAAAGGAAGAATGGGCACAATTTGGAATGGCTGAACCAAGACAATCTTTATTTGATTAAGTTTTAGAGATATACTGCATCTAGATATTAATTAATTCACTATTAAACAAAGACTCTCATAACTGATTTTTTATCCTGCTGCCAGCTTAGGCGGCTTTTCTTATTGTGCTGAATGGGCAGTTTTGTATAAAATGGTGTGTAATTCTCTGTGCTGTTTTTGCAGCTCTCTTCTCTTTTACTCCTTTTCAGTCTGTTAAGCTAGTTGAATTTTATTGCTTGCAAGTTTAGTATGAGATAAAATGAAAAAATTGAGAATGTATTTCAACTTTACATAAAAAGGATATAAATATGTTTAAAAATATAGATTTATTTAATCAGGCCTTTTTTTTTGCTCCGATTGGGATGGCCTTAGTCTCATTAGAGGGAAAATGGATTAAGGTGAATCATGCTTTAACTAACATTACTGGTTATACAGAGGATGAGCTTCTTACCACGAACTTTCAAACCTTAACTTATCCCAAGGACTTATATACAGATTTATCTTACACACAAGAATTAGTTGAAGGAAAAAGAGACTCTTTTGAGATGGAAAAAAGGTATGTCCACAAAAGCGGGAAGATCGTCTGGGTGTTATTATCTGTATCCATTGTGCGGGAAGGAAACAAGCCATTATTCCTTATTTCTCAAATACAAGATATAACCGATCGTAAAACCTCAGAGAGATTATTGAAACAAATGGCTCATTATGACTTTCTTACCCAATTGCCAAATCGGAGATTATTTGAAGAACGGCTTAATCATGCAATTGAATCAGCTGATTACAATAAAGGGCTAGTCGCAGTAATGTATCTTGATTTAGATGGGTTTAAGCAAATAAATGATAACTTTGGTCATGACTTAGGAGACATATTGTTAAAAGAAGTCGCCAGTAGGCTTACGGCTTGTACAGAAAATAAGGATACTGTGGCGAGGCTTGCAGGTGATGAATTCACAATTCTACTTCCGGAAACTACAATCGACGATGCAAAACATGTTGCCCAACAGATCATCGATACTCTATCTAATAAAATGTCGGTGCAGAATATTGTTATCTCAATTACTCCCAGTATCGGAATTGCCTTTTGCGATGATTTCAATATGGATGTCAGGAATTTGCTGAAATATGCTGATGGAGCTATGTATCAAGCAAAACTGAACGGAAAGAATAATTATCAAGTTTCACAGAACAGATAAAGCTAAGATATGACATTATTATGAGCGTTGATCCATGAAGGATTAATGCTTTTTTGTTGAATTCAATTAACGGTGCAGTTTAGTTTAAGTTTAAGTCAAATGCTGGATGGAGTTACGAACTAGGTATTTGATATAAATAAATGAAAAATAAAAAATGCCTGCGAATAGAATCTGCTTTTTTCGTTGGCATTTTGTTATTGAGGCTTTTTAAATGCTCTATTATTTTTCTATTTGCGTGGAGTAGTTGTGTTCCTCTATTTTTTTCTTCATAAATTCTTTCCCCCATTCTTTCATCGCACCTCATCGAGCTAGAGAAGAAGCTATTTTGAAAACAGGCATCCCATACTCATTTTTACGAAACAACTGGTATTTTGAAAATGAAATTAACAGCATAAAAGGCGCAATGGCAGGAGCAGCTTGGATTACATCTGCTGCTGAAGGTAAAGTAGGCTGGGTACTTCGACAAGATTTAGCGGAGGCAGCAGCGAATGTATTAATCGGAGAAGGGCACGTGAATACGGTTTACGAACTTTCCGGTAAGCTAATGACTCAAGAGGAATTTTCTTCTGCTCTAGGCGAGGTTTTAGGGAAAGAAGTACCTGTACAACAAGTCGATGATGCTGCTTATGCCGACATTATGAAAGGTGCAGGGGTACCAGAAGCCTATCTTCCTATGCTCGTAAACATGCAAAAAGGTATTCGAGATGGAGGATTAGAGATAGACAGTAACGATTTAGAAAAATTATTAGGTCGCCCTGCTACACCAATAAACGAAGCTTTGAACCAAATTGTCAGCCAAATATCCCAAACAGGAAATTAAATTTTATCAAAAAACGACCTCCATTTATATATGAGAAGGTCGTTTTAATTACAAAGGACTAGAAGTAGGAATTTGGTCCCGGTCAAGGTTTAAGCATTGCTATTATGAAGTTCATTTTTCTAGTTTGAGCCTTCATTGTGTTTCGAATAAATGAAAAATAATTAATAATACAAAAAAATTAAAGGAGAGGTCAATTTATTAATATTGGATTTTGGTAAATCCCATCATTTCTAATCCGGCTAAGAAAACCAGTCTATCTGCAGAAAACAGCAGCTTACGAAAAACCTTCCAAAAGGAATTTGGAGGGTTATTTGACTTGCTTTCAAAAGTATAACACGGTGGATTAGATAATTTAATAAGAAGGTCTGGATTCCTATTGGCTGGTTTATATCATTTTCCTTCGCCGAAATTTATTAAAGGGTAACCTTTGAATATAGAGAATATTAAATATCATCACAAAATATCTCGTTTTATAAGGAGGACCTCATGGACAAAAAGCTTTACAGAAAATTCGATTTTCCGGAAACAGGAATTAATTTGTATGAAAGCAAGCACCTCAGAGGCAAGTTTGTTTCTGAGCATTATCATGATCATTTTCAAATTCTCTATGCTCTTGAAGGGGAAGGTGATATTACCCTTGACGGCAAGGCCTATAACTTTTCCAAAGACAAAGTAGTGCTGATTACTCCCAATTGTGTTCACTCCATAAAAGCGACCACAAAAATGACGGTATTGGTTCTGGCATTTTCATTACCTTCGATGGAAATAAACCTGCAAAAAGAGCTGCTTGCCTTAATGGAGAAAAACTCCCGGCATTTCGAACTCGATTTATATACAGCAAGTGAAATTCGGCCATTAATTAGAAAAATGCTATATGAACAAAAAAATGGAGACCTTTTTGGAAAATTGTCCATGCCTGTATATCTTATTGAAATTATCATTCATTTGCTGCGCCAGCAGAATTATTCTTCTGTTCAGGATGCGAATGATATTCGCTCCATACAAATGAAGGAATACATAGAAAGGCATTATTTCAATAATATCACGGCAGAAAGTCTGTCTGCTGTATTCGGAATCTCAACAAGATACATGAATGATATTTTTAAAAGGAAATTTAATGACACCCCCTTGCAATATCTTCAGAAAGTAAGGATTAAGCATGCAAAGGAATTGCTGCTTCAATCTGATCAGGATATCGTGTCCATTTGTTTTGAGGTTGGATATGAAACATTATCAACCTTTTATCGTACTTTCAGAAATTTGGTGGGGATTTCACCGAATAAATTCCGCTTGTCCTCTCAGCCACCTTCAGATGTTTCAGATACCGTTTCCTAATTGCCTATCTCCAAAATTAAGAATTTTTCTCTCAATCTCATAAGACAATAGTTGAAAGAAAATTCAAAATAGTAAACAAGAGAGAAAAATATTTTATATAGGAGGGCCAAAGGGACATGAAAAGAAAATGGGGATTATTTTCGATTTGCATTTTGATGATTGCTATGGTTACAGCTGGCTGCGGGAATAGTGCAGCAACAGAGGGAACCGGAAAGGCTGAGGAAAATGGGGACTATGTTATAAAATTTGCACATGTTGTAAGCGCTTCAACAGCTAAGGGGAAGGCTGCGGAAAAGTTCAAAGAGCTATTGGAGGAACGTACCGATGGTCAAATCAAAGTGGAGGTGTTTCCTGATTCCCAATTGGGAGCGGATCGGGAAATCACGGAACAAATGCAGTCTGGAACCATTCAGATGAACGCTCCTTTTACCGGCGTTCTGCCTGCCTTTGTTAAACAATTTGAAGTGTTTGACCTGCCTTATTTATTTAAAGATCGTGACCATGTTAAAAGCGCTGTAAATGGGAAAGTGGGTGAAATTTTCAACCAGCACCTGGAGAAACAGGGGCTTCGTGCATTAGGATATTGGGACGGCGGATTCAAGCATCTAACGAACTCCAAACAAGCCATTCAACAGCCGGAGGATCTAGACGGCCTGAAGATGCGTGTTTCCCAGAGCCCGCTGTTAATTTCGCAGTTCCAGGCGATGGGTGCCGGCGGGGTTTCCATTGATTTTGCAGAATTATATACAGCTCTCCAAACCAAAACAGTTGATGGGCAGGAAAATCCTTTAAGCAATATTGTCAGCAAGAAATTTTATGAAGTCCAGGATTATTTAACGTTAAGCAGTCATGGATATATGGCTTATCCATTATTAATTAGCGAGCAATTCTATCAGAAGCTTCCGGCAGATCTTCAGAAAGCTGTAGATGAAGTGTCGGCTGAGGTAACGGATTGGCAATGGGAACAATCTGCTGCGGATGAAGAAGCCTATATGAAAACATTAAAGGAATCAGGGATTGAAATTACCGAACTGACAGAATCAGAAAAAGAGTTATTTATTGAGGCTACAAGTGAAGTATATGAAGACTTTAAGAAAGTGGAAGGCGGACAGGAATTACTGGATGCCATAAAAGAAGCGCAATAGCATGTTTAAAAATACAATCAAGGACGGCTTATAGCCGTCTCTTTTTAACAAAATAAGAAAGTATAAAACTTTGAACGTCGATTACTGTCTAGCTCCAGCGCCTACCCCCTCGAGGTGTCGGGGGTGGGCAAGGCGCTTGCGCTTTTCATAAGAAGGAGGGAATTATATGCAGAAAATCAATCATATCTTGAACTATTTTGAAGAATATGTGGGAGTGATTTCCCTAATCTTTACTTCCTTGCTTGTGTTCGTTCAAGTAGTGCTCAGATATGTTTTCAATTATTCGCTGTCCTGGTCAGAGGAGGTGGCAAGATACTTAATAGTGTGGTTTGTGTTTATAGGGAGCAGTATTGCCGTCAGAGAAAAAGCGCATGCCACTATGGACGCCCTTGTTACGTATTTGCCTGATAAGGGGAAAAAAATCTTTTCAATGATATCCAATCTGATTTCCATCGTTTTTTGTATCTTTTTAATTTGGTCAGGCAGCGGGATTGTTTCAAGTGTTATTGAATTCGGCAGTGTGACTCCGTCCACCGGAATGCCGATGTATATCCCATATCTCGCTCTCCCTGTTGGGGCAAGCCTGATGATGATTCGCTTTCTGCAGCTTTTAGTTCAGGATGTGAAAAGTTTACGTTCAGTAAATCAAACTGTTATTCCTCCAAAAGAGGAGGCTTCAAAACTATGATGCTATTAATTATCTTTGTGCTTCTTTTATTATTGGGGGTTCCAATTGCTATATCCATTGCGTTAAGTACGATTATCGTTATTTTTCAAAGCAATGTTCCGATGGATACATTAGCGAGAACAATGTTTTCAGGAGTAGATTCCTTTTCACTGATGGCCATTCCTTTCTTTGTCTTTGCAGGGGATTTAATGCTGGCAGGGGGAACGTCCAAGAGATTGATTGATTTTACGAAGAAATGGGTCGGCTGGACAACCGGGGGCCTGCCAATTGCAGGGGTGCTATCATCCATGTTTTTTGCTGCCCTTTCGGGTTCAAGCCCTGCAACGGTTGCTGCAATTGGGGGCATTATGATTCCATCATTAAAGGAAGCACGCTTTTCGGAAAGATTCTCGGTTGGATTAATGTGTGCATCCGGCTCGCTCGGCATCATCATTCCTCCCAGTATAACGTTTTTAGTCTATGGCTCTGTTGCTGAAGTTTCAATCGGCAAATTGTTTATTGCCGGAATCATTCCGGGAATCTTCATCGGACTGATTCTTATGACTGTCGGCTATGTTATTGCCAAGAAACAGGGACATAAGCCAGATCCAAGACCAACCGGAAAGGAATTATGGAAATCAACGGTTTCTGCCATCTGGGGAATTTTGATGCCAGTGATTGTCCTTGGCGGCATTTACTTTGGTGTATTTACGCCTACCGAAGCCGCGGCGGTTGCGATTGTATACAGTATGATCGTTGGCTTTTTCATCTATAAGGAACTGGCTATTAAGGAATTATTTGCCGTAACTAAAAGATCGATTGTGACATCTGCCATGATTATGCTTGTCATTTCTGCTTCGAAGGTGTTCAGCTGGTATTTAACATATGAACAGATCCCGTCTACCGTCGCAGGAACATTAATAGAGTATGCATCAAATCCCGTTGTTTTCTTAATTCTGGTTAACATCATCCTGCTGATCGTGGGGATGTTCATGGATTCGAGCGCAGCAGTGCTGATCCTCGTCCCGCTGTTTTTGCCGGTAGTGCTTGAAATGGGAATTGATCCGATTCATTTCGGCGTGATCATGATTATCAATCTGGCAATCGGAATGCTGACTCCTCCTTTCGGATTGAATCTTTTTGTGGCATCAGGCATCAGCAAAATGTCGCTGGCTGGAGTAACTCGGGGTACGATGCCGTTTATATTTGTGCTGATAGCAGCGTTAATGGTCATTACGTATGTGCCACAGCTGTCTCTTTATTTAGCAGATTTTGTTTACCAATGATCTCATTAATTACCGTCCTTCAACTGAGAAGTGACGGTATTTTTTTTGAAAGATCTAAAAAAGTTTTTAGCACCCTGTTGATTGGAGTGGAAGGTGCGAAAGCTCCGCGGAGGCTCCCGGACCGCCCGCGGAAAGCGACTACCTGCAACGGAAATCAACAGCCAAATTTAACAGAGCTAAGTCTAATAGATTTACCCTCTTATCTTCGATATTGCAAAAAGCCTTCCGATATGGATGAGATAATCCTTTCAGAAATTTTTAGAATAAAAGTAAGCTAAACAACAAATTATTTGGCTCTAAAGTCAAAAAGGAGGAAGAGAATTATGGCAGTTAAAAATATTGGAATTATCATGAACGGTGTGACCGGAAGGATGGGAACAAATCAGCATCTAGTGAGATCTATCGTGGCAATCCGCGAGCAAGGCGGGGTGGAGCTTGCCAATGGTGATGTCATTATGCCGGATCCGATTTTAGTAGGACGAAACCAGGATAAACTGCAAACGCTTGCTGAAAAGCACAATATAAGCCGATGGAGCACAGACCTTGATGAGTGCCTGGCTGATCCGCAAAATGTGATCTATTTTGATTCTCAAACAACCGTCCGCAGGGCAGATGCGATTCGGAAAGCCATAAAAGCCGGCAAGCACATTTACTGCGAAAAACCTACTGCCACAAGCTTGGAAGAATCTATTGAACTGGCAAAGCTGGCGTACGGAGCTGGCGTGAAAAATGGGGTTGTGCAGGATAAATTATTCCTGCCGGGACTATTAAAATTAAAGAGACTGATAGATTCAGGGTTCTTCGGCAAAATCCTATCCGTTCAGATGGAATTTGGCTATTGGGTATTTGAAGGGGACTGGCAGGCTGGACAGAGGCCATCCTGGAATTACCGCAAGGAAGATGGCGGCGGGATTATTGTTGATATGTTCGCCCATTGGCGATATGTCCTCGACAACCTATTTGGCAATGTAGAGTCAGTTTCCTGCCTGGGTAAAACCCATATTCCAAAACGGGTCGATGAAAATGGAAAAACGTACATGTGCACGGCCGATGATGCTGCATATGCAACATTTGAACTCGAAGGCGGCATTGTTGCACAGGTGAATTCTTCCTGGACTGTCCGGGTTAACCGGGAAGATTTATTAACGATTCAAGTAGATGGCACACACGGAAGCGCTGTAGCTGGTTTAAGAGATTGCAAGATTCAGCATCGCATCAATACACCGAAGCCTGTTTGGAATCCTGACATCGAGAATCCTTTTACATTTAAAGAACAATGGCAAACAGTCCCGGATAACCAGGTATTTGATAATGGCTTCAAGGTCCAGTGGGAGCTATTTTTGAAGCATATTGCAGCCGACGAACCGTTTCCATGGGATTTGCTCGAGGGTGCCAAAGGGACTCAGCTGGCTGAATTAGGGCTTAAATCGTGGGAGGAGCGGCGCTGGATTGATGTACCTGAATTAAGCCTGGAGGTGAGAAAGAATGGTGAAACAGTTAACTCTGCCAGATAAAACCGGCAAGACATATGAATACCACGCTGGAAATCATAAAGCTTTCATCCTGCCGGAAGGCACTTTCAAAAGCAGGATCGCCTTTTCAGCTGCACATGTGGTTTGTGATCCTCTTGCAGATTCCGATCCCGTTTTAAAGGCAAAGATCGACTGGGAAAACACTTTAGCTTATCGAAGACATCTATGGTCTATGGGTCTCTCGGTGGCAGAGGCGATGGATACGGCCCAGCGCGGAATGGGTCTTAATTGGGAGCACGCAAAGGAGCTCATTCGCCGGTCGGCGGCGGAGGCAAAAGCAGAAGGCGGCAGGATAGCATGCGGAGCCGGGACAGATCAGCTGCTCCCCGGCCCATCCGTCACCTTAGCGGATGTTCAGTCTGCCTATGAGGAGCAATGCGAATTTGTGGAACAGCATAACTCGCAAATCATCCTGATGGCAAGCAGGGCCCTGGCAGATTGTGCACAAGGTCCTGAGGATTATGAGAGGATTTATGCCAATATTTTAAGACAGGTCTCTAAGCCGGTTATCCTGCACTGGCTTGGCGATATGTTCGATCCATCCTTAAAAGGATATTGGGGTTATAAGAATCTGGATGATGCAATGGAAGTCTGTCTGAATGTCATTTGGGATAACAAAGACAAGGTTGACGGAATTAAAATCTCTCTTCTTGATGCTTCCCGTGAAATTGAAATGCGCAGGCTTCTTCCTCCAGGTGTAAAAATGTATACCGGCGATGATTTCAATTATCCTGAATTGATTAAAGGGGATGAACACGGATACAGCCATGCACTGCTGGGGATTTTTGACGCCATCGCACCAGCGGCAGCTGCAGCCCTGCATGCTCTGGATGAACATGAATATGAATCCTATCATGCATTATTGGAAAAAACAGTTCCGCTGTCACGCCATATTTTCCAGGCGCCAACTTATTCCTATAAAACCGGTATCATCTTCATGGCCTATCTGAACGGGCACCAATCCCATTTCCGCATGATTGGCGGGGCTGAGAGTGCCAGGTCCATCGTGCATCTGTCTGAACTGTTTGTATTGGCAGACCAGGCCGGACTGCTGTCGGACCCTGAGCTTGCTGCTGAAAGAATGAAGCTGGTATTGAATTTAGCCGGGATTCGTCAGGAGGAATATTCAAGTGGAAAACTATGAGCGTCTTAGTCTGAATCAAATTACAACAGAGCAATGGAATTTAAAAGAAGCGATCGAGGGATGTGCCCGGGCGGAAGTTCCCTGGATCGCCCCCTGGAGACATAAGGTAGCGGAATTAGGCTTAAGCTCAAGCAAGCGGCTCATAAAGGATGCCGGATTAAAGGTTTCCAGTTTATGCCGAGGCGGCATGTTCCCGGCTGGGTCTGCAGCTGAACGGCAAAAAAGAATAGACGATAATAAAAGAGCGGTGGAAGAAGCGGCTGAGCTGGGGACGGATGTTCTCGTTCTGGTCTGCGGGCCGTCTCCTGACCGTGACATTGTATCTGCCCGGCAAATGGTCGAGGAAGGAATCGCCCAGCTGGTTCCTTTCGCGGAATCGCATGGGGTGAAATTAGGAATCGAGCCGCTGCACCCTATGTACGCGGCAGAACGGTCGGTGGTCGTTTCAATGGACCTGGCTAACACTCTTGCGGAAGCATACCGGCCTGAACAGGTAGGGGTCGTTGTCGATGTCTTTCATGTATGGTGGGATCCGGACTTATATAACCAGATCAGCCGGGCCAAAGGGCGAATTCTGGGCTTCCATGTTTCCGATTGGCTGGTTCCTACACCTGATATGCTAAAGGGACGGGGCATGATGGGCGACGGTGTCATTGAAATCAGCCGCATCCGTAAAGCTGTAGAGAGAGCAGGCTACTCAGGGCCCATTGAGGTGGAAATTTTCAATGATCAAATCTGGAGCCAGCCTGCCGATGATACTTTAATTCAAATGAAAGAAAGCTATTTGAAGCATGTGTAGTAAAAAAGAAGCGACCATATTTGTCGCTTCAGTTTAAAAAGACCAAAAGGGTTCGGAAAAGTCTCATTCCGAATCCTTTTTTGATTTTTTGTGGGAAATTATGCAATAACAGAGAGAATTGCAGACCTCTACGAGGTTATCATTTAGGCAATTTCTGGACCTTTCCAAGTCCAGTTGGCAATCATCTTCAAATTCATGGCAGTTCAAAATCGAAACTAAAATATTTCAAATTTGAAATACCATCAGGCGATCAAGTTTAAAAATCGTCATTTATCCTGGCTATTTTAAATTGGCACAATTTTTGCAAGCAATAAGTGTAACAGGTACAAGGAGGTTAAAGAATGAAATTTGAAAAGCCGTTATCAGGTTTGAAGGTGTTAGAGATCGGTCAGTTAATAGCCGGACCATTCACAACGAGAATGCTTGCTGAGTTCGGTGCAGAGGTCATAAAAGTTGAACCGCCGGGAAGGGGAGATCCCATTAGAGAATGGAGACACATCTATAAAGGAAGCTCACTTTGGTGGAAGGTTCAGTCACGCAATAAAAAGTCCATCAAAATCAATTTAAAATCTGAAGAGGGCCAGGGAATTATAAGGAATTAGTGAGGTCATGTGACATCGTCGTAGAGAATTTCAGGCCAGGGACATTAGAAAAATGGGGCCTGGGATATGAAGATTTATGCCAAATAAATCCAGGATTGATATTAATAAGAATCTCAGGATATGGCCAGGATGGACCTTACAGAGATAAACCAGGCTTTGGGAGTATAGTAGAAGCAATGAGGAGCAAAAAAGAGGGTTATCGTTTTCTTTAGGGCCATAAAATAATTTCCAATCGTATTATAAACTTTGTATGAAAAAATCCCACTTTTTATTGGCACTTTGGACAATTGAATTTTCTGAAATATCGAACTACTATTAGATCAAGGAAACTCTTTTAAGGAGGGGAACATGATGCATTCAAGAACTGTAAAGGAAAGAATAGATATTTCCATCCGCGATATTTGGGAAGCAAAGAAACGAATTTCTTCCCTGGTATATAAGACACCATTGATTCAATCGGCTATCCTGTCTGAAAAAATGGGCCGGAGGGTTTTTTTGAAACTGGAGAATGTTCATGAAATTGGCGCCTTTAAAGTCAGAGGGGCAGCGAATAAAATTTTGAGTTTAAGTCCCGAAGCGAGAGAACGGGGAATCGCTACATATTCAACAGGGAATCATGGTATGGCTGTTGCGTATGTGGCAAAAAAGCTTGGAATTGAGGCAGTTGTATGCTTATCAAACCGTGTCCCAAAAGCTAAGGTCGATTCATTAAAAAGGCTGGGAGCCAAAATAGAAATCTGCGGTGACAGCCAGGATGCCGCCGGGGAACGATGCTATGAGCTGGAGAGGATGGAAGGGCTGACTGTGATCCAGCCGTTCGATGATCCCCATGTGATTGCCGGACAGGGAACGATTGGTTTGGAAATTTTGGAGGAACTTCCTAATGTAACAGATGTGATTGTCCCCCTTTCAGGCGGCGGGCTTCTTTCAGGGATTGGGCTCGCATTAAAATCAAATGACAGAGGGATAAGGGTTTCAGGTGTTTGTATGGAAAAATCCGCTGTAATGTATGAGAGTTTAAAAGAAGGGAAACCGGTATTGCTTGAAGAGAGTGAGACTCTTGCAGACAGCTTGCTTGGCGGAATCGGTCTGGATAACAGCTACACCTTCCGTATGGTTCAAGGATACATGGATAACGCTTATCTGATTCCTGAAGAAGAGATTGCATACACCATGGCTTTTATGATAGATAAGCACAGAATGATTATGGAGGGAGCAGCAGCTACTGGAGTTGCAGCGGTTTTAGGCGGGAAAATTCCCCGGCAGGAGGGGGACGTTGCTGTAATCATCAGCGGACAAAATGTGGATCTTTCTGTCATTCATCGGATACTTCAAGATTATGCTATCAGTAATGAAGAGAATGAATGATATAACTGCCGAAATTGATTGTATTAGATTTATTCAGGTGAAGGAGTGATCGAAAGATGACTATAAATATAAGTGCCACTGAAGTTCTCCTCAGTTAGGGCTTCCGCATTTAAGAAAGCTTGATTAAAGCTTTGTCTATAGTACACCATCCGTTCCCTTTAATATGGAAATATACTGAAATTGTTATATTGCTAAAATATAAACTGGAAAAGCGTAAAATTAATAGTGGACGTTGCTATCTGAATATGGTTTCCTATAATAAAAGTCTTCTATATTATTAATCTTAAGGTGTTCAGAGGGGAGCCAACATGAGATTAACAGTTAAAGATGTACTGGAATACAAGATTCTCAATAGTGCCAAGATTGTTACCGGAAAGGAATATGCTGAAAAAAGGAAAATCCAATGGATTTCAGCCATCGAAATGCCGGTGGAGAACTTTGTCCGAAAAAATGAAGCGGTATTGACGACGGGGATTGGCTGCGGGGAGGATGCTGAAACTTTCAAAAGGTTTGTTCAGGATGTGATCGATTCCGACGCTTCCGCTCTGATGGTCGCTTTGGGAAGATACATTTTTGATATTCCCACTGAGGTCATTGAACTGGCCAAAAAGAATAATTTTATTATTATTGAGATTCCATGGGAAATCCGTTTTTCCAGTATTATCGAATCGGTCATGAAAGAAATTAATGACATCGAATATAAAGAGCGTAAAAAATCAGAAAAGGTTCAGCAGGAACTTCTTAAGCTCATTCTAAAAGACACCGATCTGAAGGAAATCTCAAAATTCGTTGAAAAGCATATTGGGTACCCGATCGTCATTACAGACCGATCCGGCACTCATCAGGAAAAAAGCATCCACACACAATCCTTTATAAAGGAGTGGAAAACATATGTCCTGCAAGGAATTCTTCCATCAAGGGCAGAAAACACTCTATTAAAAGGAGACCCTATGTTTCAAAAGTTCCAAATGATAAAGATAGAAAACCGGATCGTTTTTCAAATTCCGGTGCTCCAGGTAGCCGACAATCCACAAGGCTATATTTTTGTATTGGTTCCTAGTTCCGAATCAATCGAATCCTTTCTCACACTTTTTCGGGTTAACGTGTTAGAGCATGCTGCAACTACGATTGCTCTTTGGCTTTCAAGGAGAAATGCCATTGAAGAGACAAAAATGCGCCTTCGCAGCGATTTTGTCCATGAGCTTTCTAAGGGCGAATTCCTATCACTTGAACAAGCCGATACAAGGGCAAAATTGCTGGGATATAATCTTAAACTCCCATATGTGTGTATTGTCGGGTATCCGGAAAATATGAAATTATTATTCCAAAAGCGCAAGCAGGACTATGATTCCTATGAACATTGGCTTGAAAGCATGATTCAATATATCGAAGAAGAAATCTACTATGCCGCCCAGTCTCTTAAAAAGGACATGCTGATGACCTATCAGGGTGAACAGCTTGTCATCTTCCTGGAAACTCCTGGGGTAAAGGGAAATGAAAACGCTACAAATTTCCTTGATCTTGTAGAACGGCGCCTGGGAAATCTGCTTCCTGAAGTTGTCATATCCTGGGGCATCGGCAATGCGTTTGAAGGAATTTTAGGATTTGGGGAAAGCTTCCGTCATGCAGGCACTGCTTTAAGCATCGGGCGGCGGAAAAAGGGTCCCGGGCAGCGGATGATGTATGAGCAAACCAGAGTGGACAGGGTGCTGTTAAATTTGGCCGGCAATAAAGAGATGGAAGAAATCATTATGTCAACTATTGAGCCTCTTGTACAATATGACGAGCAGCGGCACATGGATTTGATCGGCACTTTCATCGCCTATAATCAATTTCATGGAAATGTAAGTCAGACAGCGAGATCGCTAAATCTTCACCGGCAGTCCCTGCTGTACCGGCTAAGGAAGATTGAAGCTTTGACTGGTTTATCCCTTATTGATCCGGATGATTTATTTCTTTTGGATCTGAGCATAAAGATTTGGAAAATAGGAGAACATGCCGTTATGGCAGGTCAAGATTAATTTTATTGAAAAAAAGAGAACTGTGGCAAAAATCCTTTATGGATTTTTCCGCAGTTTTTTTTCATTTAAACTTCACAAACCTCGGCCCTGCCCTTCACAGGCTCTCTGCAGCTGTTGGACCCCTTGGACAGGAGAGTCACGAACCATCCGCTCCAATCAAATACAATGCTAAATCAGCATCCATTTTTGACCATCAATCTATTTAAGGAAAATTTCTTATTAAGACTTTAAAGCTATATAATTCTCAATTTTTCGCTAATTTGACTAAAATAAAATTTGAATTTTCATACAATTTTGCGGATGATAGATTTCTTACCCTGACACTATAATGAACCTACAAACTAAATACCCGAAAATTATATACCGGTTTGGTAGGAGGGAGCGCCACCATGTCATTTGGAACAGCAGAGTATAAAAAGAGAATCTTGAAAACAAAAGAAAAAATGGCAGCAGAAGGGATTGAAGTATTGCTTATTACCGATCCCGCTAATATGAATTATTTATCCGGTTACGACGGATGGTCCTTCTACGTGCATCAAATGCTTGTCATCATTATTGATGAGGAACAGCCGATCTGGATTGGCAGGGGGCAGGATGCAAATGGAGCCAAGGTAACGACATGGCTTTATCATGAAAATATCATTCCCTATCCTGACGATTATGTACAATCTGAAACCAAACATCCAATGGATTTTGTGGCAGAAATCTTAAAGCAAATCGGACAGCAAAATCGTTTCATTGGTGTTGAGATGGATAACTATTATTTCACTGCAAAATGCTATGAGCAGCTGAAAAAAGGTCTTCCAAATGCTAGTTTCCGGGATGCATCCCTGCTGGTCAACTGGGTCCGCATTATAAAGTCCGATACAGAGATTGAGTATATGAAGAGAGCAGCCAAAATTGTGGAGAAAACAATGGCAGCAGGAATTGAGCTGGTGAATGAAGGTGTACGGGAATGTGATGTGGCAGCGAAAATCTTTCATACACAAATAACAGGCACGGATGAATTCGGAGGGGATTATCCGGCAATCATGCCTCTTCTCCCATCTGGAGAAAGAACTTCCACACCGCACTTAACCTGGACGGACCGGCGTTATAATTCAGGCGAGCTTGTGATCCTGGAGTTGGCCGGATGCTATAAGCGCTACCATTCCCCACTTGCCAGAACCGTTCATATCGGCCAGCCCTCCGAAGAAATCAAAGCACTTTCGGAAGTGGTTGTCGAAGGCTTGAACGCTTGTCTGGATATGATTAAGCCAGGGATTGCCTGCGAAGAAATTGAGGAAGCGTGGAAAAAATCGATTGAAAAAAGCGGAATTATAAAGGAATCGCGTCTTGGATATTCCATGGGTCTGAACTATCCTCCAGATTGGGGTGAGCATACAGCGAGCATCCGCAATGGAGATAAAACCATCCTTCAGCCCAATATGACATTCCATTTGATCCCGGGTATCTGGCTTGATCAATACGGTTTCGAAGCAAGTGAATCATTCAGGGTAACCGAAAATGGATGCGAAACATTTGCAGAACTCCCAAGGCACTTATATATAAAAGAAGCATCACTTTCAAAAATTTAGGAGGTGAAGCGGAAGGATGCTAATTTTTACAGAACAGGAACTTAAACAGTATGTGCAGCTGAATAATGAAGCGATTGCTATTGTGGAAGCAGGATTTACGAAACTTGCAGTAGATGAAGCCGTCATGCCGCCGATTATGCGTGTGGACCTGCACGACCAAAATGGGGAAGTGGATGTCAAAACCGCTTATGTAAAAGGGGAAGACAT
>NZ_CAXQGS010000093.1:0-48790 GCF_964223445.1 Cytobacillus sp. | reverse complement strand
CACGACGCTCTTCCGATCTAATGGATATAAAAAGTCCCTGCTGAATTTTCATTCAGCAGGGACGAATTTATTCGCGGTACCACCCTGATTGTAAGTATATAACTTACCACTTCACAGAATAACGGCTAAACCGTCTTATTTCAGAAAAGAAATAAGAAGCTCCAGAAACGTAATTCATGATCTCCTTTGTACTGGTTTTCAGCACCACCAGCTCTCTGTAACAGGGAGGATACCACTACTTCAATTCCTTCAAAGCATTTAAGTATTAGGATGCTTTATATCTTAAACGCTTTTAAGTGTTAAAGTCAACACATTTTATTTAATAAAAAGAAAAAGCCCAGAAGCATTTCTGAGCTTGTGTATTATTGTTCAATTTTAGCTGATCTGCGCTCCTGCTCTGCCATGATTTCCGCATCTTCGGCATTGTCCCGTGTCACTTTCTGAGTCAAAATGGACCCGACCGCCACCAGAAGCATGACGGCAATGTAGTACCCTTTTTCATTAAGCTCCATATCAGCATTGTAAAGTCCGATAAGAAACAGACCAACACCGGCAATCAGTGTAAAGTATGCTAAAAATGTAAAAGCTGGCGTGTTTCTCCTTCTATACTTTTGCATATGTTTCAATCCCCTTTTTCCATAACATATTCTCTCGCTATAAGGTCTGCCATCAATTCAGCAGATGTAACATATTATTCTTTATGACTTAAAATTATCCTTTTTTGTAAAAAATGCAACAAAATAATCTAAGTGTTTTTACTATTTTTGGTGTGAGTTTTTTAGTTTATTGAAAATCCACTTAAATTTTAGAAGAAAAGTGGGTTTAGATAGGTTAGTATTTAATTTACAGTATTTGGATGGTGTTGGGGTGAAAAACTGTTTCTATCGATATATAAGAAATAACGGTTAGGAGGTGGCAGAGTGCGCTATATTTTATTAACTGCAGTAATAGGTTTGCTGATATATATTCTTTTTCGGATGTTTAAGTCCAGAAGAGACATATCAGGCAGTAACTATACCCCAATTGATGACTTGGATTATGGGCTGGTGGGGAAAAGCAGCAAGGAACCCTATAAAATTGAAGCCAGAAGTGAAACTTCATTTGAAGATAGAAAGGAGAAATAAATCGGGATACTATGAATAATACAGAAGTATATAATGATCCAATTTTATATGATAAAGAGCCCTGCGGTATGTTTTACCTAGAGAATGGAACGGCTTCTATTGAATAACGGAATGGGGATTGTCCATGTATTTAGCGATTGGATGGAGACACCTGTCACATCTGATAGCTATGGAATGGTTTATGTTTGCATAAAGATGAGTGAAGTCCAGGGATTTATGCTGCCTGCCTCCGTAAATGAGGGCAGGTTTTTTTATGAGAGTCACCTAGTGAATGTCCATATTATGGTAAAATTAATTTAGGAATATTTGATCAGGAGGGGTTGGTTTGAAAAGAGTTTTGTGTTTTTCAAGATTTATAGTGATGCTGACGATACTGTTCACATTGGCTTCCTGTTCCGAAAAGGATAAATCGAGCAATGTACCTGATGAAAACCAAGTTGAAGAACAGATTGTTTATTCATTTGAACATCCGGAGACAAAACAGAAATACAAAGTCGTACACGCTTATAAGCTATATACTTCTCTGATTGATCAGCTCGAAAAAAATCCTGAAGCTGCCGGTGAAGTTTATCAGAATAATATAATAAATAATGTCTACAGCACCTGCTTTAAGGACGGAGAACACCTCCACATGGTAGATAGCCTGCTGAATTGGACTCCTGAAAACCCTGATTCAATTACGAAAGTTCTGAACGAAATCGATGAAGAAAAAACAAATGCTGTCATTATGGAAGCACTTTTTAAATCCTCAGATTATTTACCTTCGGAGAATGAAACAGCAGTTTGCGTTTTTCCTTCACATCCCGGAGATGCCAATACAATGGTCGCGGCAGGAGCTGGAAAGATTACTGTCTTTTACAATGAATTTTACACAGAAGATATGATTAGAGCAGGCATAGCGCATGAATATCATCACAGTATCTGGACTGAGAAACACTTAAAGATGGGTATGTCTTTTTCTGTGCTGGATACTCTCATTTTTGAAGGGAAAGCTGTGATGTTTGAAAAACTCGTTTATCCAGATATCACCTTTTCTCATGTGGACCCAATGTTTAATAAAACTTTTTGGGCCAAAATTGAAGGGGATCTGGATACATATGATCTAAATCGCTCTCTGGAGATCTTAATGGGCGGTCAGGCCCTTCCCCGTCATTATGGCTACAGTGAAGGCTATAAGATGATAGAATCTTATCTCAAACTGCATCCGGCTACTACTCCGGAAGAGTGGACAGCCTTGAATGCGGAAAGGATTTTTCAAGAGGGGCAGTATTTAAAAAATTATCAGTAGCACGAAGGAGGAGTTAGGGTGAAAAGAATGCCGTTTGAAAGACCTGCAGAGCATTATGATGAAAGACTGTTATCCATTGACGAGAAGATCTGTTCTTTGCTGAAGCAGCGGAAGGAATTATCTGATAACCCTGGGTATCCGCGGCTTGAAGTGATTTCGGATTGGGCAGAAAAGTATGGCCTTTATGAGGATTATCTAAGGTCATTATTCGGACTGCTTGAAAATGATGAGCATTTCCGCCCGCAGGTCGAGCCTGTAAATTTCCAGAAGTATATCCCGATTTCGAGGTCAGTTGAGAAAGAAAAGTCTATATACTCAGTCAACTTTATTCGTCAATATGAGAATTCGAGTGTTGTGAATTTTAATATTGATTGGGAAGCTGACGCAGAAGATGAAAGAGATCGGTTTTTTCGTCATAGTTTCTGGAGTCTTGAAATAAGTGGTGAATATGATACAAGAGAAACGGGCGGAGGAGGTTCAAGCGGACATATCAATCACAATTTCGTTGTATCTCCTCCTCTGCCAGATGATATATCCGGGCTGGAGTTTATTTTCAAAGAGTATAAAACTCCTTTTAAGAAGCAGCCCACAGACCTGGAGATAAGGATGGATCTATGAACCAAAAGAATGATGTCACCTCGTTAATGAACTTAATGGGCATCAGCTCTTCGGTTGTAGCCTATTTTATTTTGTATATAGTTCAATTCAGCTTTGTAGAGGAATTAATTGAGTAAATAGGAGGCTAATCTGAGAATCACTCAAAGTTCCTGCTTAATATTAATGATCAAGGTCCATAATGAAGAGGTGGCTATTTGAAAGGGAGAGAGAATATGACTTACGAAGAAATCATGCAAAAGCTTGAGGAGCTTGGTACAGAGAAGACGAAGCGGATCTTTATGAATCACGGGGCGAAGGAGCCCTTTTTTGGCGTGAAGGTTGGAGATTTAAAAAAGCTTGTGAAGTTTGCAAAGAAGGATCATGGCCTGGCACTGCAATTATATGAATCAGGAAATCATGATGCGATGTATTTGGCAGGACTATCTGTCAATCCGAGGCTTATGACAAAGGAGACTTTACAGGAATGGGCTGAAAAGGCATATTGGTACATGGCTGCGGAGTATACAGTTGCCCAGGTGGCAGCGGAAAGTGATTATGCTCTTGAACTGGCCCGGGAGTGGATCAAATCAGAGGATGAAATGGTTTCGGTCTGCGGCTGGAGCACTTATTCCAATTATGTATCAATCACATCTGATAATCAGCTGGATGTCAGCGAAATAAAAGCATTATTGAGTAAAGTTAAAAATACCATTCATGAGGAAAAAAACCGAGTACGGTATGTGATGAATGGCTTTGTCATCTCAGTGGGCTCTTATGTACCGGACCTGAATGCGGAAGCGAAGAATGTCGCTGAACATATCGGAAAAGTGCATGTAGACGTCGGAAACTCTGCCTGTAAAGTTCCTTTGGCAAAGGAATATATTGAGAAGGTGGAGTCGAAGGACCGGGTTGGGGTTAAGCGAAAGACTTGTATATGCTAAGAGAATCTAAGAAGGCAGGCATGGTAATTTCCATGCCTGTGAAACCATCAATAATAATACATGTGCTGAGGGAAATATTGCTGGGTGTATTGATATTGCTGGTTTGGTTCAGGGCTATTAGCATTTCTGCTGCAGTCTTTTGCCGGTCCGATAAAGGTTGAAGGCTGGACAGGTGCTACGGTCTTCTTCCATTGCTTTGCATCCATACAATAAGTGTGCGCCATTATATTTGAAGGTGTTAATTTTAGAATGTCAGATCCCAGGATGACTTCAGGAGAAGGAGCATTAAAAATGGCCAGCAGATGAGTGCTGTCGGTATTAGCTACCTCATAATGCCACCAGCCCTGAGGGACATTGGCTACTTGCCCGGGTGTAATGTAATAGTTCAGGATTTGTTTTGTAAATGGATTAAGTAATGAAACCGTTGCAGCTCCGGATATGCAATAAACCAATTCAGCAGCGTTTTGGTGATAATGAGGTTCTATTACATTATTTTTGCTAAGATAGATGTCCAGAAGCGAGACATCTTCCAGCGTGTTTAATTGCTGAATGCCCAAAACATTTATTAAATTCCGGTTATCTTTTTTCATCAGATTGCTTTTGTTTACATCAAAAAAGTAATTTAAAGACGGAGAGGTGTAATCCAAATATTTAACCATTGCTGCTCAGTCCTTTTGTGAAATTGAATTTCTCAGATAAAGTATGCATAGGCACCCAATCAGTGCATGTACTAAATAACGTGGTTGTGTTTGAAAAAGAAGGAGAGCAATAAATGAAAAAAAAGGCAGTAAGGTTCGCAGCTGGTATGGAATAGTAAAATCATCATTCCATCAGTTCTATAGGCAAAAGAAATCTAAGCACTGCAGTCTCGTTATTTGTTTCCCTGCCCCATGTGTATCCTCCATCATTCCACATTAACCTGCATTATTTTCCATGTTATCTATTTTGATGAAAAGAGTCCGATCTTCTACTGCGTCTCAAGTCCTATTTGAAAATAAAGCTGACGCTCATTATATAGATTTCCAAATACAGGTAAGATGAAATCAAGAAAGGGAATGTGCCTATAGATATTTTTTAGCATCCCAGCAACGGGACAAACCGTTAATCAAGAACACTGGCAGAGGGAGAGGTTATATGGCAGTCTTGCCGTCCAGTTTATTAAAGATATTATTGGTTCTTTTCTTGTTCACTTCATTTAGTTATTTGCTTGTAAACTCGGCTTCAGCTGAAGAAGGCATCGAAGCAAAAATTGAGAAGGCAATTAAGGATTACCTGGTAGAATATCAAGTTCCAGGAGCTTCAGTTGCCATCGTTCATAATAATGAGCTGTTTTTTTCACATTCATGGGGCGTTACTGGAGAATCAGAGGAGGATGTTACAGAACAAACTCCTTTTACGATTGGCTCCATAAGCAAATCATTAACGGGAATGGCCATTATGAAATTAGCTGATAATGGAACCATCCGTCTGGATGCCAGCATTCAAGAATATCTTCCCTGGTTTAAACTGAAAAATGGGAAAGCTGCCGAAATAACAGTGGAGCAATTGCTCGCGCAAACAAGCGGGTTGAGTACCTATGACGGGCTTGCACTATCAGATAAAGAGTTTACAGGCAGGAATGATATTAAGAATCAAGTCAAGAAATTGTCAGAAGTTGAACTGACTGCTGAGCCTGGTGAGAAGCATCAATACAGCAATGCCAATTTCTTAATTTTGGGTGCGATTCTTGAAGAACTAACAGGAATGTCCTATGCAGAGTATATGGAACAGCAGATCTTTCAGCCTTTAGGGATGAAAAATGCTGCAGCCAATAAAGAGGGAGCTTATAAGAGAGGATACTTTAGCGGTTATCAATCCTGGATTGGGATGCCGGTGAAAAGTTCCGTAGCCTATGATAATGCCGGGGCGCCTTACGGTTACATTACGGCCAGCTCTGCAGATATGGCCCAATTTGTAAAATTATTGAGCGGGAAAGGGCCAGATCATTTTATCAGTGAAAAAACACTGGATTTATTTATGACTCCTCAGGTACAAACAGGAGAGGACCGATATTATGGCTTAGGAATACGCATATCAGGCCCTGATACTCCCAAAGAAATGATCTGGCATTCTGGTTCTACCCCTGATTCGCATGCAGAAGTCTTTTATATTCCGGATACCGGCTGGGGCGGCGTGATTCTGACAAATAAGAATCATATTTTAGAGGAAGATGGACTTTACTATCTGAAGGATCATATTATTAGTCTATTAAATGGCGATGAGCCTGAAAAAGTACCTAATCATAGTTTGACCATACAATACATTTTGCTGGGATGTGTATTGCTGCTAGTAATTCTTGCAATCTATTTATGGAAAAGATTCCGAACCCGGAAGTTTTTAAAAAAGGGGACGGGACTTTTCTTAGGGCTGATTTTTATTGGCCTGTCAGCTGCACTAATCCCTCTTTTCACATCCAGCACATCTTCTCCTTGGCATTCTGTCTCTGTCTTTGCACCGGATATCTCGCTTTTAACAATTTTGGCTGTAATTATGCTAGCAATAAATGGGCTGCAGCTGATTAGATTAATTTTTAATAAAGCAAGATAATGGAAATGCCTGTCTATATCAGTTAGACAGGCATTTATTATACGTTCACTGCATTTTTCCTTGCTTTCCGGGCTGTCATGGCTTTCCATAATCCAAACCCTATTAAAGCTCCAATGATATTTAGAATAAAGTCATCAATATCCAAACTGCCTCTTCTTGAGACCAGCTGAATAATTTCCACACTAAGGATCATGACAGTCATGGTAATTGTAAATGACTTAAGTCTGTTTAGCCTTCTAATATAATAGGGCAGAAAAATTCCCATTGGCAAAAATGCAGCCACATTACCGGCTAGGTTTTTTATAGGAATGATTAAATTCATGCTTCCATTGGGAATTGCCATCACATACCCATTAATTGTTTTAAAGGGCACAAAGTTTGAGGAATGCTTCATATATTCCATTAAAGGCATGTCTGACCAATATCCTCTCGATATAAAGAACAGTAATACGGTTAAGGCACATAAGTAAGAAAGAAAGCTAATTCCCATGATCAACCTTATTATCTTTTTCATTATTATCCCCGCTTAAAAATAGTCTTTGATAATAATAACATAATTTTTCCATATTCTACTCAAAAAACTATACTGTCAGCTATTTTAAAGTACTAGCCGTGAACGAGCTGCCAGATGCTATGCCTGATAAGCAGAATCCAAGAATAGTATGCTGTACCCATTATAAGCTGTGAGCGGCATTTTTATATGGTTAAAGTGGATGGTTAAATTTAGATCTAAGTGGATGGTTAATTATTGGCTAGTATGCGATATTATTTACTTATAGAAGTTTATTAATATGTAAAAGAAGAGGTGCGCAGCATGGGAATAATGCTTGGGCTGGTTCTAATTATTTTAATTTTTGCTGTGGTTTCGACTTTGCTGCTGACAGGCAAGGCTGACGAGAACTATGGAAGTTCAACAAAACGGAACACAACCAATTTAACCTTAATATATGTGGTAATTATTTTTATCGGATTAGCTTCTCTAGGAATTTATATTTGGCTGATCTAAATACAGATGGAGATGAAAAAAGATGACATGGGCAGTAGTGGTTCCTATTATTCTCGTTAGTCTGCTGAAAATCGTGCTGACCTGTATGCCGACAGGCACGGTTAATTGGCTGATTCGGAAATTTGAAACTCATTCCAGGCTTGATGAAAAAGAGGTTACAGTCACAATTGGTGATAGTAGGCTGGAAGATGAGGAGAAACTTCAGTTTATCAATCAGTTCAATGAAGGAATATTTATTAAGAAACATTATATCCACCCTGGCAGGGAACAGCTTTTTTTACGGCCGGAGATCAGTGGAACACCTATAGTTATCGAGTTTCTGGAAAAAGAGGACACGCTGTTCGTATATAGCTATAAGGACCGAATTGATGTGGTGAAACAGCGCGGAAAAAAGGTCATAGCATACAGCCTGATTTCTGATAGCCTTCAAAGCAGTTCACTGGCAATTAAGGCCGGTTAAAATAAGAACATTAAATTGACGCCTAGATCCAGAGTGATTTAGGCTTTTTTATGTCTGCAGGAGGGATGTAATTAACTGCTGCTTACCATGCTGATCTTGCATGCTGCCTTAATTCTGGTGACAATTGGAAATTAGCCATCTATACTAAATTTATAAAGCTGATGGAAAGGAGGAGCGTCCTTCATGAAAATCGTACTCGACATCGACCCGCGCAACGAAGAAACCTCGGTGACAATCCATTGCAAAGAAATCACCCCGGCTATCCAGGAAATCCTCGAGTACCTCAAAAAGAATGAAACCGGACTGATTGTCGGAAAGGATGGAGAGAATCAGCACTTAATAAAGCCTGATGAAGTTCATTATTTCCGTTCAGAAGGAGACACAGTAACAGCCGCCACCTCAGAAGGAACTTTTAAAGTAAAGGAAAAACTTTATGAACTTGAACAATCCCTCCCTTCCCACCGTTTTATCAGGATATCCAAGTCAGTCATAGCGAACCTTTACGCCATGAGCCATTTTGAGCCATCCTTTAACGGAACACTCTGTGTTCACTTTAAATCGGGGGAGAAGGAGTATGCTTCACGCCATTATGTGGGACGGATAAAGGAAATTTTAAGAATGAACAGGAGGGATACGAAGTGAGGGCATTTTTGTACAGAAGCATGATCGGCATATTCTTTGGGGGATTCATTTCTACAGCGGCAGCTATAGCCTTAATTTATTTCGGCGGTCAACCCACGTTAGATGGGCAAAAGTTTATCATAAATGCATTGGGCTTTATTATCAGCGGCTGGCTGTTTACGGTTACTCCGCTTTATTTTGAAATCCGCTCACTTCGCCTGCCCATGCAGACTGCCCTGCATTATCTTACCGTCACGATTGTTTATTTCACATTAGGGCTTTGGATTGGCTGGATTCCGATCGGAGTAAAGAACTTTTTCATTTATCTTGCAATCTCACTATTGGTTTACGCGATTGGCTGGATCGGATTTTATCTATACTTTAAAAACGAATCGAAGAAGCTGAATAAGGATCTGGAGTGCCTCGAATGAGGGTGTGCAATTACGAATTGTAAGTGCAAAAACGGTCATACAGGCGGCTATGCCATACGAGAAGAATATCATGGGCGTTTCGCAAATAGACATAAGGGAAAACAGTTTTTGAGGTGAGGATTCATGAAGATTAAGGCAATTAGTATTGCCGCTTTCCTGATTATTCTTTCAGCCTGCACCAGTGAACCTGCCATGACGGAACAAACAGACGATGGAAAAGTCCAGAGCAGCAATCAGGAAACTGGAAACACGGAGACTGAAAATCACGAAGAAGCTCACGAGCGAGCATTAACTCCTGAGGAAGTAATAGCTGAAACGGAAAAGCAATTGAGCACGGATGTTCCAATTAAGATGCCTGATACGCTGAACGTGAACCAGGGATATCATTTAACAGCCAAGACCGTCTCTGATCGAGATTCTTACCAAGTTATTTTCTTTCAGACAGAAGATGTAATTCCTATAAACAATGCTAAATTGGATCAGTTGAGTGACGACTCTATTCTAGCCGTTCTGTCTGGACAGAATTTTGACAGCAATGAAGCTGCATCTGAACAAATTTCATACCAGAATTTTGAGGAGATCGGCGGAAATCCGGTTGATCTTGGATATTCCATCATAGGCTACCAGGATGCAGGTGCCGGTTCCGTATACCTTAGCTGGAATGAGGGAAGATGGGCATTTACATCACGGGCACGAACAGAAGATCCTGATAATCTCCTGACTGACTCCAAAAAAGTAGTTGAATTCTTAGAAAGCAGTACGCTGCCGCCTCCTAAGATGTATGGAACCGGCAAATTTGACACAATCAGTGAGCATTCCCGGAATCAAATGCTCGTCTGGCAGGAGGAACGAACCGTCTATAAGATTGAGAAAGCCGAGGGAGCACTAAGGACATTGGAAATTGCAGCTTCTATCAAATAGAAAAAATGCCTGTTCACTTTAACATAAGTGGTGCAGGCATTATTTTTTAAAACAGCCTTCACTGACTGATAATGAAATTTGCAAGTCGGAGGCTAATATGTGCATCTTATCATACTCATCCTGCGTGTCGCATTGCAATTGGTGAATTTTGGAAATGACAGCCCTATACTGATTATATAAAGATTAAAGGAGGATCCGGATGGAAAGTGTCATTTCTGTAAAAAATTTATCTAAAAATTTTGGTGCCACCCGGGCGATAAAGAATCTTTCTTTTACCGTTTATAAAGGGGAAATCTTCGGAATTATAGGACCGAACGGAGCAGGAAAAACGACAACACTTGAAATACTTGAGGGGATTTCAGTTCCGAGCGGGGGGGAAGTCGAAGTGCTTGGTCTTGTGCCAAGCAAGCAGCTGCGTGAATTAAACAAAAAAATCGGCGTGCAGTTTCAAGCCACATCCATTCAGAAGAAAATGAAAGTAAAAGAAGCGCTGGATCTCTTTTCTTCCTTTTATGAAGGCCCGACGCAAAAAGATTATTTAATAGACTTGCTTGGTTTGAGAGAAAAAATGAACGTAAAGTTTGATGACCTGTCCGGCGGCTGGAAACAGCGGGTAACGCTCGCCTTAGCCACCCTGCACGAACCAGAGATTCTTTTTCTTGATGAACCGAGCATGGGGCTGGATCCTTCAGCAAGGAGGGAAATGTGGTCATTAATCCGGCTGTTAAGGGAACGGGGAAGCACCATTGTCGTGACCACACACTATATGGAAGAAGCTGAGCAGCTTTGTGATCGGGTGGCAATGATCTACAGCGGCCAATTGAAAGCACTGGATGCACCACGTGAGCTGCTAAATGAAGGGGCTGGTGGCTGCCTGGCTTTTACGAGTGCCGGCCTTAGCCGGGAATATTTAAATTCCCTTCCTGGTGTTGAACGAGTGGAAAATAATCTGGACGAATTCAAAGTGTACTGCGATGATCAGCAGACAACAGCTTATCACATTTTCACTCACTGTCAGGAAAAGGGGATACGTCTGGCTGGCTTTAAGTTTGAGAAGGGCTCACTCGATGATTTATTTGTCCAGTACTTAGAAAAGGAGAAAATCGGATGAATGCAATTGTAAAGCTCGCCAGCCTTGAAACGAAAATGTTCTTTAGGGACCGGCTAAGTATGTTCTGGACGTTCCTGTTTCCAGTAGTCATGATTTGGCTGTTCGGTTCCATGTTTGTGGGAGACAACATGAGCCAAAAGGCTTTTGCGGAATACTTTGTTCCTTCATGGATTGGCGTCAATATTGTGACCACTTCCTTTTTTACACTGGGAACTGTCTTAACCAATTACCGGGAAACAGGCGTATTGAGAAGATATCAGTCGACTCCGCTTCAGCCTTGGAAAATCCTCGCCGCCCATACCTTTCAAGGGACCGTCATCTTTGCCATATCCGCATTGCTGCTAATGGTCTTTGGCATGCTTCTCTATGATTTGACCCTGCCAGCTTTTATCGGAAGTACGCTGCTCTCACTGCTGATCAGCATTCTGGCTTTTTTTCCGTTTGCTTTATTCCTTACATCCTTAGCTAAAAATGCACAGTCTGCAGCAGCCATCAGCTCCTTATTCCTGAATCTGATGCTGTTCCTTTCAGGAGCGACCTTTCCTCTTGAGATGATGCCGACAGTCCTGCAATATGCAGCTAAAATCCTTCCGCTTTATTATGTGATTCAATTGCTCAGGGGAACCTGGACGGAAGCGCCTATTACGGAATATGGGTTTGAAGCTGCTGTTTTGATAGGGATTGGGATTGTGTCTGTTGTACTTGCTGTGCGGTTCTTTCGGTGGAGCGGGAAGTAAGCCCTAAGAGATTGGGGCTTTTTTCATTTTATGAACATATTGAGTTTACAAATATTTGTTAATATTTATATAATTACTTAATTAATGCTATAAAGGTGGTTATGAATATGGAAATTTACCAAGCTTCAATGAACGATTTAGAAGGGGTTTCCGCTTTATTTAATTTATACCGTGTGTTTTATAAGCAAGCACCGGATATGGAAGCAGCAGCCGAGTATATAAAAGAGCGCTTAGAAAAGAAAGACTCTGTCATATATGTAGTAAAGAAGGAAGGAAATTATCTTGGATTTACTCAGCTTTACCCAACTTTTTCATCTATATCTATGAAAAGGGCCTGGATCCTGAATGACTTGTATGTGGATGCAGAGGCAAGAAAACAGGGAATAGGGGAAATGCTTATAGACAAGGCAAAAGAACTCGCTGCTGAAACAGGGGCGGTAAGTCTCAGCCTGAGTACGGCTCCTGATAATTTCTCTGCACAAAGACTCTATGAAAAAATCGGGTTTAAGCGAGATGAGCAATTTTACCATTATGAATTAAGTATTTAATGTAATCATAGAAATCGGATTAGGAGATGCACTAATCATTAAAAAAGGCATGGATTTTCCATACCCTTGGATCCTTTTAAAAATCAATAGATTTATGATTGATATTTATGGATATTTTATCATTTTTTCTGTTTGTACAATCTGGATTTAAGTATTTTGTAATAGGTTCTGAAGGCTCTCTCTTTGCAGGGGGCCCAATTACCACAGATTCTTTAATTGGTGTGAGGGCATCTGCTATTTTAATGGAATCCACACCATAGGCCATCTGGAAAACTTCTGGCGGAGTCAGGCGCAGTGTATCAGACCCTTCTGCCGTTTCAAATTGATCATTGTTAAAAAAGAGGTGGAGATGCAATTTCTCTGATGCAGGTCTAATCCAATGCCACCAAGCCATTGGGATGAAGACGACTTGGCCCTGCTTAGCTCGATAATTGTGCAGTTTTTTCGTATCAGGATCAACAATTGAAATAATCGCTTCACCTGAAACCACCACATCCAGTTCCCAGGCATTGGGGTGCCAATGCGGTTCCCGAATATGTCCTTTTGTAAGGTAGAGGTCTACAAAAGCTCCGCCCACCATGGCCGGCATTTGCGTGGAAGTAACCTCATAAGCAATATTGTCAGGGTCTCTCTCGAAAAAAACATTATCCCTTGAGTCAAAAAAAAGATTAGGGGTTCCGCTTGTTTTCTTTATGTTTGTATTATCGGGAACAAAACCAGATTTCGTCATGACAGCTCCTCCATTCATTCAGAATAAAATAAACACTTTTTGAGTCCTGCAGAACTGTGACATCATAATTTTATGTGTGACTCTGTGGAGGTGTGAATTGGATAAGCAGATATGTGGATTAAATGAATGGAAGATTTCTATTTATAATGAAAGAACGCCTGAAAATCAGGCGTTCTTTCATTATTCGAGATTTTTCAGAGCCTCAGCAAACCGCTTAATCCCTTCATGGATGTTTTCTTCATTTTCCCTGCCAAACGTAAAACGCACAAATCCTTTTTCAGATCCCATGGTTGTTCCAGGAACGTAGATGACACCCCGTTTAATTGATTCTTCAAGCAGCTGATTTTCATTGTGCTCTTTTTTGATCCGGCACCAAAGATGAATTCCACCCTGCGGTATGCTGAATTCCACTTTGTTTTTCAGGAAAAAATCCAGGCTCGAAACAATTTGATTTCTCCGCTGTTCCAATTGCCTGGTCAGAAATTTTAAATGTGACTCAAAGCCTGCGGACTCAATAAAATCATTCGCAATCCATTGAGAATAGCTTCCATGGCCGAAATCCACCTGCTGCTTGGCGTCTGATAGCCGCTCAATTACCGGTCTGGGGCCAATGATCCAGCCGATTCTAAGCCCGGAAGCGACAACTTTGGTCAGAGAGCTTATATATAAAACAATGCCGTTGCGGTCCAGGGATTTGAGTGTATTCATTTTTTCACCGGTAAAGGGTGTTAGGCTGTAAGGATCATCTTCCACCACCGGAATCCCGTATTCAGAGGATAATTCAAGGATTTTTCTGCGCCTGTCTTCAGGAAGCAATGTTCCTGTTGGGTTCTGAAAAATAGGATTTAAAAAGATCATCTTAATTCGATGCTTTTTATATAAGGCTATGATATCATCAGGATTTATTCCATCCTTGCCTGTCTTTAAATAATAAGTTTTGACTCCGGCTGATTTAAAGATTGGCAGGCTGTAGTGATAAGAGGGATCCTCGATGGCAACAGAGTCCCCGGGTTTTAAGAGGCATTGGACGACTAGATGCAGGGCCTGCTGGGCACCGGATGTAATAAGTATGGAAGAAGGGCTGGTCTCGATGTCCCGGAACTCTTTTACATGTTCAGCCAGTGCTTTTCTCAGAATTTCATTTCCCTGTGGGTGATCGTACCCCAGTGTCCCGATAAAAGAGCGATTGGAAGTAATCTTTCTTAGCGAAGCCAAAGGAAAGAGGTCCTGAGAGAGTTCCCCGCTGGCCAGGTTGATCAGTTTTGTCTCTGTCAGTTCTTTATGGATCCTTTGTGTGACTGGTAAGTTGGGCAAAAAGGAGCCTGCTTCAATATATCGGTTCCAGCTTGGAATACGTCTTTTGGCCATTCCCCAGATATCCTTGCTGACCATCGTACCGCTTCCCCGATTTCGTTCAACGATCCCGTTTGACTCCAGTTCATCATATGCAGCAACAACTGTGCTTCTATTGATATCAAACTGTTTTGCTAATCCTCTTTCTGAGGGCAGCTGTTTGTCTGGGGGGAAGGTGCCATCTGCTATTCCGTTTTCTATATAAATCGCCAGCTGCTTATAAATAGGTGTTTTTGATTTTCTATCAGGTTTCCAATCCAATTGAAACATCCTTTTAGTAAAAATGAGATATGTAATATTATATCAGCTCTTTAGAATATTATCGGCTGCAGGATTTAGTAAAAGTGCATATTGACTTTTGCAACTGTAAATATTATTATTACAGTATATCCTGCAGTATTAATAAATGCAGCTTTATTTTTGTGCTAACTGTAATTTTTATTATTACATTTTTATAAAGACGAAATCAATAGAGGGAGTGTTTTTAATGGTGAATTTATTCTTATCATCAAGCTGCGGTTCCTGCCGGAAGGCCCGTGCATGGCTTGAGGAGCATCAAATAGAGTATGTTGAGCGGAATATTGTTACAGATCCGCTTACAGTGGATGAAATTAAATCAATTCTTCGTCTTACAGAAAATGGGACTGAGGAGATTATTTCAAATAAATCAAAAGCTTACCAGGAGTTAAACGTGAATATTGATTCCATGCCGCTAAAAGAGTTATATCAATTGATTATTGATAATCCGCAAATGCTTCGCAGACCGATTATTCTGGATGAAAAAAGACTTCAGGTCGGCTTTAACGAGGACGAAATTCGCAGCTTCCTTCCACGGAAGTTTCGTACGTTTTCATACAATGAACTGCAAAGATTGGCTAACTAGACAGCACCAGCCTGTAAATTCTTGACAAGTCAATCTGTAACACTTAGTCTTACAGTACAGCACCAGAAAACATAGGAGGCCGGCCATGAATAGCGATTTTACTCTTGCCATTCACAGTCTAACTTATCTCGCCCTGCAGCTGGATCGCATGTCAACGAGCGATGCGATTTCTGAAAGTGCAGGTGTCCATCCGGTCCGCATCCGAAAAGTCCTGAGTTTATTAAAAAAACATGGATTTATTAAATCAAAAGAGGGAACGGGCGGCGGATTTATTTTTGCCCGGGATTTAAGCGAAGTGAATCTTTGGGATATTTATAAGATTACTTCTGAAGGCGCACTGCAGCCAAAGTGTCCGGAATCAAATGAAGCCTGTGTAGTAGGGGCAAATATGCAAAGAGTTCTGATTAGCATTTTTTTAGGTGCAGAGGAACATTTAGGTGAATATTTAAAGCACTATACATTAAAGGATATTGTTGATTTGATCTATAGAGAAAATTAATTGGGAGCTAACATGCTTTCCATTTGTTAAAATGTAACAAAAAATATTACAGTTTAAAAATCTCTTTAAAGAAGGTGAAAAAAATGATGTCCAACAATAATGCCATTTTAAAAGCGGGAGATTGGATTAAAGGAAAATCCCGTGAAGGGGAACTGATCATTGGCTATATAGAGACCTTAGAAGAAGGCATTATAAAGACAAAAGTAATTTCAAGTGATAATAAAACCATTGAAGGCAGAATCATTCCGCTGCTGAGCAAACAGGTCAAGAAAATACCGGCAGCAAAAGTAGCCAACAAAGAACAGATTCATTTCCTGATCGATCTGGCCCTTTCCACTGGAGATGAAGAATGGTTTTTTGAATTGACCTCGAAGCTTAACTCGATGAGAGAGCTTGTGAAGGGTATTAAATAAAAACGGGGAAGTGCCTGTGTCGGTCTGCATATAAGCAGGCAGGTGCAGGCACTTTGTTTTATATTGCCTGACAGTCTTGTGCACTGCGGCTGTCCATATGATTTCTTTCCTGTCAGCATTAGTTCTGCATGAAAATAACCGTATTGGGTGCTTCCTTGTCTACACTCTCTCGCCACTTCATAAAGAAGTGAATCTAAAAGTAATATATTAGAAAGTGATATAAAAATCTATAAAAATTCCAATTTGTTTGGAGGAAGAGGGATATTGGTTTCGAATATGTACAGGAAGGAATTAATAAAAAAATCTAGTTAACAGCAGGTTTTTGGAACGGTGCTTCGGATTTAACTATTTTTCCGCTTTACATAAATGTTGATAGAATGAACAGGGATGGTATGTCTAAAAAGGAGCGGCAATAAGATGAGCATCAATCAAATGTTTGCAAGAAAAGTAATAGCTGCATCGATTTCAGGGTCTCTGTTCGCAATTGTGTTAGGTCTGATTGTAACGGATCCTTTTGTTGGAGAAGCTGGTTCTGCTGGTGAATACTTTCAGGGTGCTATGATATCCATTCCCTTTTATCTTATATACAGCTTCCCGGTCATTTTGGTTTATGGCACATTAACTTCTGCCGTTAGTGACTTATTAGCCTTTTTTATTTCGAATCGTACTAACAGGGTAATGGAAATATATATTTCATTAATCCTGCACTTGCTTTTTGGATCAATATTGCTTGGATTAAGTTTAGCAGCGGCTGTGTTATTTTTTATTACGGATTATATTTTGCAGCGCAAGCAATTCGGCGGCTGGAGAAATGCTTTGAAATCTTTAGGGTTGCCTGTTCTTGTTTGGATTGTGTTTATGGGTGGCGTGTATGTTTTGGATGCTTCCTTATTGAAATGGTAAGAATAAGCGATTGTATTGATAAGTAGTTTTTCGTGAAAATGGCGGCTAGTTTTATTCCATCAGGGGTTGCTTTCCATTTTTTTTAATACCATTTAGTAAAGAGGTGGAAAAATGAACCTAATCCTTTTTGCTATTATCCACATTTTAATTGGGTGTACATTCATTTATACATACGGTAAATTGCCAAAAGCTATATCCACATTTGCATTTGTATTTCTTACTATGAGTTTTCTTTATTGGGGAGCAGTGTTAATCAATTTTGCTAGTTAGTCAGCTGCCAGGAGGGCGGCTTTTTATTTTTTGGAACGATAGATGCAGAGGGGGATTTGATGAAGAAGACAATGAAAAAGTATTTTAAGAGAATGTTCTTTATATTAATGGTGTCAGCTTTTGTTTATAGCATTTATATAAATCTCGGATACAGGCACTATATAAAACAAAGCCAGGAAAGGAATTATGCACATTTGAGGTTTATAGCTGCAGTAGGCGATAATTCGGCCCACTGGCTTGAGGAATTTGTTCAGATACCTATTGAGAAAGAGGATGAATTTAAAGACGAGTTATATAGTTCATGGAGGGTTGTGAACGGAGAGAGCAGAAGTATCAATTCCTATTTGTCTGCCATGTCTGTTTTTGATATGGGAGAGGATGCACCTGATTGGAACTTGCTTCAATATAGCTTATTTCGTGTTGATGGGTTTATAAATGGCATGACGGATAAGTTTCTTGAAAATCAATCATATCGTATGAGTAAGGAAGAAACAGAAAGAATAGAAGCGGTTATTACAGTTTATAGAAGTGTTAGCGAAGAACTGGAAAAGGAATCTGTCAATGTAGAAAAACTCCTGGAAGCTATAAAGGAACCGATGCTGGTAATAGATGATTATTATGCGGATGCCCTTGAGAAAGTGGATAGTAACTAAGAGCTTTCTTTTGGGATTTACATACACTAAAGGAAGGCAAATTATCCCCCACTAAACGTGGGGGTATGATCACCTATAAACACTTTCACATGTATTAGCTTGGGGTTCATAATAGCAATGCTGTTTGAATTGTCCTGAAAAAGGCTGATCGTACCATGTTGGCGGACATGGAGCATATGGATTGAAATACCAGAGAGCAAACTTGGAAGGATGCTGCCTCCAATAGTCTAAGGTTTGTTTAGCCAATCGTTTCTCTACACCTCTGGCCCTGTTGTAAAAAACATTTCCTTTCTGTACGGCTTCAAAAGAGTAATTTCCTCCCTGCACTTGAAATATGACTTGAGGTATTGTCCGGAGACCTACAAAATCGAGGCAATCAGCCGCTCTTCGATTGACTATAACATTTCCGACCATAAGCATCCCCAGTTTTCCTTCACCTTCGGCTTCTGCCCTCATCATCCTTGCCATTAAAGCCACGTCACTGTCGGTATATTGTACTCTTGGCACTTTTTATCACCTCTAAAAGAATTGTATTAAGAAATCCTGTAAACATGCTAACGGGTTCAAAGGAAGAAATATTAATTGGGGGTGCAAACCGCATTGCGTGTTCAGCACCCCCTTATTACGGATATATAAACAGTTAGTGTGGCTTAACTGCTTCGAGCTCTATTTAAATAAGCTACCTAATTTATATGCTGCCTCCGTTTGAAATATGCAAAAAAAGGGGGGGGGAATGAAACCTTTTCTATGGAAATTCGTACCATTACTTATGAGGGGTGGAGATCTTGAAAACTCAAAATGATAAAAGTGCAGTAAGCCTGAAAAAATTTTTATATGGTATAGGCCTATTTATTTTCGGGGGATTGGCTTTAACAAATGTGACGGCGCCGCTGCCTTTAAAGGAATCAACCAAAGAATTTCTTTTGTTTATTTTTGGGTGTGTACTAATCTATTATTTTTTAGTAAGTGTCTACTTCATAGGCGGATTATGGAGGAAAGTTTTTTATGCGATGTTAATTTTGCTATGCGGGTTTAGTATATTAATGGTTTTTTATTTGATAACACATTCAATACCGCACTAATATTTAGAAGGGTGGAGATAAAGGGACAAGGGGACAGGTATTCTGTCCCCAACTTTCAGCTGGGACGAGGGACCTGTCCCTCTGTCCCGCTCTCTTATCTCTCCTTAACCGGCTCCCTTATGAACACTGTTGCGGGAATCCCCATTGTTGTTTTTCCAGGCCTGGTTTTAAGTGCCGAGAATAAGAAACACCCTGCAATGACAATGATGCTTCCGATGGCTTGTATCCAGTTCATAACCTCTCCTAAGAAGATAAAAGCTAAGATGGCTGTGAAAATTGGATTAAAGTTTAGGAACAGGCCGGAAGTGCTTGGTCCCAGCTGGTTGACCCCGATGTTCCAGAGCACCATGCATAGGACTGTTGAAATCAGACCCGTATACAGAATGGATAAAAGAAATGAAGTACTGACATCTGTAATGGTGAAATCAGCAGTGTTGAACGGCAAAAGCACGAGTAGGCCAAATATGCCTGAGTATAAGATGGACATCATAGGTGTAACGAAAGACATGGCCCATTTGCTGCAGACCGAATAAATTCCCCACATGCCCACCGCGGCCATCATAAAAAGGTCCCCGTTATTAAACTGCAGCGAAACCAGCATCTCCAGGCTTCCTTTTGAAAGGACCAGCAGTACGCCAAACAATGAAACGAACATGGACATGAACTGCAGTGTGTTTATTTTTTCTTTTAGAAAAATGAAAGAAAAGGCAGCAATGGAAAACATATTTAATGTAGAGATTAAGCCAACACTGGTGGCCGATGTTTTTTCCAGTGCCATGAATTGCAGTGCCTGAAACAAAGCTACTCCCGTGATGCCCATCAGCAATAATGGCAGGATGGCATTTTTGGGTGGCAGCAGCCGTTTCTCTTTATGCCATACAAGAGGAACAAGACAAATGATGGCGATGGCCCATCTTAAAATGGTTAAGGTAATAGGGGATCCGTGATCAACAAGCGTTTTTCCTACAATAAAATTTCCGCCCCAAAGAAAACTTGTTAATAGAAGGAGGAGGTAATATTTCACGTCATTTAGCTCCTTTTCAGAGCCATTGTGCACAATGACATTGTTTATATGAATAATTTTAACATTTTTTAAATCAAACAAAAGATAATTTTGTATAATGATATTAATTCGATATTCTAAGCCATGAGAAGCTGGGCTTTGATTTATTATGCTTCGTGTTCATGAGCACCAATATGCACCAGGCTGAAAAACTGGAATCTCTTGAAAAAACGCTGGAATCCATGAAGGAAGTTTTAGAGTGTCATTGTTTAACAGGGGAGTATGATTATCTATTGAAAGTTGCCTGCAAGGATCGCAAGGGGCTGGAGATGTTTATCAGGAAGCTGAATGAATTGGGAATTACGAAGATTCAGACCAGCCTGGCACTGAGGGAAATTAAGGATTCGACGGTGCTGCCGATCCAGGAGTAGGGTCTTTAACAAAAACTTGAAACCTTTTCCAAAAATAAGCGTAGAAAATAGGAACAAAGGTCAGGAGGGGTTAGTTTGACAAAAAAGCTCGCTCAGCTCGAAACACGTTATTATGTGCTTTTTGGCGCTGTAATTGGTTCTGTGATCGGTTTAGTGGCTTATGTGAAAGATTGGATCTAATCTATGAAAATCATTGATACCATTCCGTTTTTTATGCGCAGCTATCAGCCTTCGGTAGATTTCTTAAGAAGCTACTATGATAAATATCCTGAAGTATTTATGGAGTATTTTGCCTATCATTGTAACGACTCCGAAGAAAGGCACCGGCAATCGATTGCAAAGTATTTGCTGCCTGCAATTGATGCCGTTCATGGAAAGATTATTCCTGTAATCGAAGAAGTGGCTGATAAGTATTCAGCCGGGTATCAGGTTTCATTTCCGATTGAAATTAATCTGATCGTGGGCGGATTTGGTTCGAATGCCTTTACACATCGGATGATCATCCCTAATATTACCTTTGCTTTAGAGAAGTTGTCGCCAGAAACCGATCATCTAAAAGCTATAGTTGCGCATGAGTTTGGACATGCCTGCCACAATATTATTTCAAATGAATCGGGGATGGACTGGGCAAAAATAAGGTGGGCAAACCCTCTTACCTGGCTGTATCAGGAAGGGACGGCTACCCATTTTTCCAGAATGACGGAATCCGGTTTAAGCCGGTCTGTCTATTTTTCCTTCGATAATGAAGGTGGTGGTTGGCTGGAATTCGCAGTATCCAACCATCATGATATCAAGCTGAAATTTGCTGAAGATTATGCTTCAAAAACAGCAGATGCGATATTTCTTGAATGGTTTTCTATCCGCGGCGGTGAAAGATTTGGGTATAGCCGATTGGGATATTATTTGGGGGATTTGTTTTTTCAAAGTCTTGTTGAACGGATGGGAGAAAGACATGCCATTACTGCCTGGAAGAGACCTGACTTTATTGACACTGCAGAAAATTGGCTGAATGGCAAGGGTATTGTGAAATGATGAGGTGGAAGTATGAGTGATTATAAAGATCAAGCAAATGCAGGCTATACGCTGTTTAAACCAACAGGTGTACGCCATGAATTTTCTTTTGTCGATTTAGTGAAACAACAAGTGACGGGAACTGTTCTTTACAAGGATAAGATACATATGACCGTTGTTGTTGACGTAAAGGCAGGTACAGTACAAGTTCAAGGAGACACTGCCGATTTAGGGGATTTAGCCATTAGCAGAGAGTCTTACATTGATATGTTCAAAGAACAGGCAAAGTTTTTCATTGATAACCATATTTCCAATCCCCAGGAGTATTATGATGAACTGATTAATCTTCCCGAGTAGTTGGATGACAGGCGGCTGAGTAGCTATATCTGTACATGAGGTATTCCTGAGACTATGTTTAAAACACTTATAATCAGGAAAAATACATATAAGAACATGTGCAGGGGAGGAAGCAAAAATGCCATATGATAAACTAAGCGATCTGCCTGATTCCGTCAAAGATAATCTTCCGCACCACGCACAGGAAATCTTTAAGGAAGCGTTTAATTCTGCAAGCGAAGAGTATGACGAGGAAGAAACGGCCTTTAAGGTTGCCTGGAGTGCAGTGAAGAAGAAATATGAGAAGAATGATGATGATAAATGGGTGAAGAAGGAATAGTAAATAGGCTTTTACAGTAAAAGGTGTCCTGTTCCAGGACACCTTTTTTATTCATCATCATCCACTTCATTCTCCACATATCTCTTCAAGTTCTGGTATTGTTCTTCAAACACAAATTTAGCTGTCCATCCTAAAAGTTTGGTTGTCAGCTTATAGAAGAAGTTGCTTGGAACAAGGCTTGCTTCCACAATCAGACGCGTTCCGTTATGTTCTCTTGATAAGTGATACTTTGAAATGCTTAATCCTTCTTTGGAATGAGAGTGCATAACAACTTTATGGGGAGCTTCATATTCAATCAATTCGGAATCAATTTTGATGATTTTTTTATCCAGTTTCTGAACGGCGACAAACTTGGTGCCAGGCTCTGGGACCGGATTATTTTCCTCATTGTCGTAAATGTTTTCGATAAGCATTGTATTCCAGAGCTTTATTTTTTCATCATCATCCACGTATTTGAAAACCAAATCAATCGGGGCATGGATAACATCTTCATATCTGTATACCAGTATTTCTTTCATCTTAAAATCCTCTTTCTTTCTAGTTATTCAAAGTCATCATAATAGTTTTTTCGGTAGAACCTGCCTGTTATTACACTCATAAATGTATCATTTAATTTAATTTAATTTTCTGAAACCTAACGAGCCATCTTTCGTATATAAAAATAAGGGGTGATGGAAATGTCAGGATTCATTATAATTGGGTTACTTTTTATTATCATGATCGCTATTGGTGGTTCCAGACCATCCAATCGTTCTTATGCCAGCGGGAAAAATCATACTTCCTATCATCATACTGGAGACTATAGCAGTTCGTATAACTGTGATAGTTTTGAAGGCGGCTTTGGAGGAAATGGTGGAGGCTGCGGTGGAGGAGGGGACTAAATCTCATTCTCTTAGCCAGCAATTTGTGTTAAATTCCATAAAACCAGAACCCGTCATTCATGGCGGGTTATTATTTTTCTCTTAACTGTTTGCGCATACGAGATATGCTAGACTGAAAGAAACAAAAATGGAAGGAAGTATCCAAATGAGTGTAACACTATTAAAGGGGCAAAAGACCGATTTAACGAAGAAGCACCCTGACCTTCAGGAGTTACGGTTGGACTTGGCTGGGATATATCAGGGACCGATTTTGACCTCGATGCGAGTGTGTTCCTGCTTGGAGGAAGTGGAAAAGTGAAATCAGAAGGGGATTTTGTTTTTTACAACAATCCGATTGCCGGTGAAGGCAGTGTTCTTTACCATGGAGACAGTCGGATTGGAAGTGATCACGGCGATAGTGAACAGATTGAGGTCCGCCTTTCTAAAGTTCCTCCCCATGTGGAAAGGCTCAGTTTTACTGTGACGATTAACGATGCCGAGCAAAAGGGACAGCATTTCGGGCAATTAAATAAAGCCTATATCACATCCTGAACCGAGTTACCGGTGAAGAAATCCTTCGATTTGATCTGGGAAAAGATTTTACTGCTGAAACAGCGATTGTGGCAGCAGATCTTTACCGGCATAACGGGGAGTGGAAGTTCAATCCGGTTGCAAGAGGATTCCATGGCGAGCTGTTCGGTAAAAAGTAAAACAGAGGGATTTTTACAGGCCGGAAACAACACAAATTTTCCTGCTCCAGCTTAAAATGAATACATAGCCATAGGTTTCGATTTGGATAAAAATGCCCCCTGGTCAGGGGGCATTTTTGATCAAAAGTACAGGATTGCAGTTTATTGGGCTAACAGGACAGGTAAGTCAGATTCGCGAAAGGAAGTTAATAATGAATAGTGTCATGATAAGAAGACCATTAGAAGAGGATGTAAAAGATCTAAACAATTTCTTTAGATTGGTTGTAACCGATACGTTTCACAAAGAAGGTATTGGAGATTTGCTGAAAGACATGGAAGAAGAAATTAAAGCCAAGAAAAGCTGTCTGAATAGTGATATGAAAAGCGGCGGTAAAGAACGGTATTTTTTAATTGCTTTACATGGAGAAAAAATCATTGGATCAATAGAATACGGTCCAGCTAGTGACCTAATAAAAAAATGTACAGATCAGGCACTTAAAGATCTTTATGAAGTGGGCACAGTATTCGTGCATCCTGACTATCAGAAAAAAGGCATAGGCAATCAATTAGTGGCAGCAATTTATTTGACCTTAAGGAATAAAGGAATAGAAGAATTCTGCTTAGATTCAGGATATAAACATTCACAAAAGGTCTGGAGAAAAAAGTTTGGGGAACCTGATTATTTGTTAAAGGATTATTGGGGGGAAGGGGCTCATCATATGATTTGGCGAATCAAGGTTAATTCTATTTTATAATCTTGCTGAATGAAGATTTAACCGTAAATAATCAACCCCATTTTATATTTTCTTTTACTGTCCTCCAAATTTCGAATTATGTTTTTAGGCAATTTAGCAATTGAACGTATTTTCAGCGTTGACGGCAGAATGATGAAAAGGATTGAAAACGGTTTCAATCCCATTGAACTGCTGAAGCTGTGAATATATGATACGGATAGAAGGTTAAAGCAGAAAAGCTTCTCATCAAGGTAAAGGGGGTCAGTATCAATGAAAAAAGCTTTTGAAAAGGCACAGCAATTTGGTAAATCGTTTATGCTGCCAATAGCCGTTTTGCCGGCAGCAGGTTTATTATTAGGAATTGGCGGAGCGCTGTCTAACCCGAATACGGTTTCAGCTTATCCATTTTTAGATATCAGCTGGCTGCAGGCCATTTTTACGATCATGAGTGCGGCGGGTTCAATCGTATTTGCCAACTTGCCGATCATATTTGCGGTAGGGGTAGCGATTGGTTTAGCACGTTCAGATAAAGCAACGGCTGGTTTAGCAGCCATGATCGGTTATTTTGTTATGAACAGTACCATCAGTGCGCTGCTTTCATTAACCGGAGACCTGGCCAAGGATAACCTTGCAGGAGCCGGTCAAGGGCTGGCTGTCGGGATTCAGACTTTAGAAACAGGTGTATTTGGCGGAATTATCGTCGGGATTGCAGCAGCTGCCCTGCATAATAAATACAATAAAATTCAGCTGCCTCAAGTGTTAGGATTCTTTGGGGGATCTCGTTTTATTCCTATAGTCGTTTCATTTGCTTCGATTTTTGTAGGAGCGATTCTATTTGTGATATGGCCATATTTCCAGGCATTAATCAATGGGCTTGGATCAGTGGTTACAGGCACAGGGGAAATCGGAACCCTTTTCTATGGATTTATTCTGCGTATGCTTGGACCGCTTGGCCTGCACCATATTTTCTACCTTCCTTTCTGGCAAACTGCTCTTGGCGGAACACTGGAGATTGGCGGAAAATTAGTCAGCGGTACACAAAATATCTTTTTTGCGCAATTGGGTGACCCATCGACTGAACAATATTACGAAGGGGTATCCAGATTCATGTCAGGCCGTTTTATTACAATGATGTTTGGCCTGCCGGGAGCTGCATTGGCCATCTACCATTGCTCTAAAAAGAAAAACAGAAAAGTGGTAGCAGGTATTTTGCTTTCAGCAGCGTTAACATCATTCCTGACCGGTATCACAGAACCGCTTGAATTTAGCTTCTTATTCGTGGCACCTCTTCTTTATTTAGTGCATGCTATTTTCGATGGTTTTGCTTTTATGATGGCAGACATTTTCAATATTACTGTTGGGCAAACCTTCTCAGGCGGATTTATTGATTTCATCTTATTTGGAATTCTTCAAGGTGCCGATAAAACAAATTGGCCATATGTATTGATGGTAGGTATTCCATGGTTCTTCCTTTACTACTTTACGTTTAAATTCTTAATCAGAAAAAAGAACTTCAAAGTTCTTGGACGTGAAGACGAAGAACAGGCAGCAGAGCAAGTTTCAGCTACAGACCGTGCCAAAACAATTGTAGAAGGATTGGGCGGAACAAATAATATTGAAATTGTTGATTGCTGTGCGACTCGTCTCCGGGTAACTGTTAAAGATGATTCCCTCGTAAAAGATGATGTCATTAAACAGACTGGATCAAAAGGAATTGTGAAAAAAGGAACGGGTGTTCAAATTATTTATGGACCTCAAGTCACCATTGTTAAAAACGAAGTAGAAGAGTATTTAGGTCAGTAATAAATAATAAGGACGTGTTTTTAAATGCATCAAGTGCTGGAACAGATCAAAAATGGACTAATCGTATCCTGTCAGGCTTTAGAAGGAGAACCGCTTCATAGTCCATTCATTATGGGGCGCATGGCATTGGCTGCAAAGGAGGGAGGAGCTTCTGGCATTCGGGCAAACTCCGTTCCTGATATTAGGGAAATTAAAGAACTAGTCGATCTTCCTGTTATCGGTATCATCAAACAGGTATACAAGGATCATCCTGTCTTTATTACACCAACCATGAAAGAAATCGATGCCTTAGCTGAGACGGGAGCCGAAATCATTGCAACAGATGCAACTAATCGGATCCGGCCGGATGGCAGTGATTTAGAATCGTTTTATCAGGAAGTAAGATCGAAGTATCCACAGATTTTGCTGATGGCAGATGTTTCTTCAGTGGAGGAAGCCGTTTTTGCCGACAAGCTGGGATTTGATATAGTGGCACCAACATTATACGGATATACAGAAGAAACAAAAGGATTGAAAATTGATGATCATGACTACGCTGTGATCAAACAGATCGTCAAAGATGTGAAGCATGCAAAGGTAATAGCTGAAGGAAATGTTTCAACCCCGGAAATTGCACGCTCTGTGCTGAATATTCATGTTCACTCAGTTGTGGTGGGCGGTGCAATTACAAGACCGCAGATCATTACGAAAAGATTTGTAGACGCTATGCAAAAATAAAGAATAGCTGAAAATAGCTCAGGCTGCCGACTGGGCTGTTTTCAGCTTTTTGCTTTTGTTCGGCAAGATAAGGGGGATTTCATAGTTTTTAGCAAATGATCTAAAAATAAGGATAGTATCTTGTATAATGTACCTAGGGACTATCTAATAGAGGAGAAAAGAGTATGGAATATCTCGGTGAGAATCTTCTGCATGGCATAGCCTGCACCATGGAAAAATTCACAAGCTCTGAGTCGGACTTGGCAAAGTATATAATCGAAAATCCGGATGAAATCAGCCAATTGTCGATTAGTCAAATTGCCAAAAAAATTCATATTTCCCCAGCTACAATCACCCGTTTTTGTCAGAAAATCTCTTTTTCAGGTTTTAATGAATTTAAGCATGAATTAAAAAGATATATTGATTTAAGGAACAAACCGACTATATCCAGTGATATCAAGGAGATTGATTATTTTTCCAATCTCTATCAGAATCATTTGGAGATTATCGAAACGACTTTTCGGAAAATGACTTATTTAGATATTCAGCAAGCCGTTTCACTTTTAACTGATGCAAAAAAAGTGCATGTATACGGCATCGGCAACTCAGGAATTGCAGCACAGGAGTTCAAATGGAAGTTTTTCAGGATTGGTATCCAGGTTGAGTCTATTACAGACCCTCATCAGGCGGTGATGGATGCTGCGTTAAGCTCTGGCGGCAGTCTTGTCCTAGGCATTTCAGTTTCAGGGAAAACAAAAGAAGTCATTGATGCTGTTAAGATTGCCAAGCAACAAGGGGCATCAGTTCTTGCCATAACAAGTGATAAAACATCTGAACTTTCCCAGTTAGCAGATTTATCCCTTCTGGTTATGAGTAAAAGCAGTATGCATATGGGGCAGAACATTTCTCCAACACTCCCTCTGTTTCTGCTATTTGATTTATTGTACACAGAACTTGTTGCAAAGGATTATATCAACCGTGTTCAGATTAGGGATAAGACGCTGAGGGCTTTAAAAGATATTTAATAAAGGGAGTATGGATCTGCTCAATCTCTTCCCTGCATGAGGGAACAAAAAAAGAGCCCTAGCGTGAAGGCTCTTTTACCGTTTCTGCACTGCTGTCAGAATTCAATACGACTATTCCTCCAATAATCAAAATGATTCCGAGTATCTTGAGGCTGCTAAATGCTTCTCCCCATATAATGGACCCAATCAACGCTGTTAACGCTGTTCCTGCACCTGACCAAATGGCATAAGCCAGACTTAATGGAACCGTTTTAAGACATAATGATAAGCAATAAAATGAAAGTGTATAGCCAAACAAGACTCCCGAAGTTGGCAGCGGCACAGTAAATCCATCCGACAGCTTGAGCATGGTGGTGGCAAAAATCTCTCCTGCGATTGAGACTGTTAAATAAAAATATCCCCTCATATTAATGGCCTCCACCGCTATTCAATAAAATGCCTCCTCCAACTATTAAAGCCAGTCCCAGAAATTTTTTGCCATTTACATTTTCTTTATAGATGGTGACTCCGACTAAGGCTGTCAGCACAGTCCCGAGGCCAGCCCAAATCGCATAGGCTACGCCGAGAGGCAGCGTTTTTAACGATAAAGATAGCGCATAAAAAGCGACACCGTATCCAATGATTACACCAATGGATGGCAGGAGCTTTTTAAATCCGTCTGCTGCTTTAAGCAAGGAGCTGCCAAACACTTCACTTACAATGGCTAATGCTAAAAGTAAATAGGCATTCATAAAGTCTCCCCGTTTCTTCTCCGAATGGATTCAGTTTATTTTACCTTTTCGAAGGTTCCTTTTGCCAAGTATATGAATAAAAGAATAAATGAAACCAATTTATTTCCAATTCGTAAACATAGATATATTCTTAATAGGGGAATTTCCCCCGGCATTATGATGGAGGCCTTGTTATGAATTACATAACACAAAAAACAAAATTACTTTGGATAGATCAGATAGCCAGCAAGAGCTGTGAAATATCTGATCCATCTGATTTCGCCTGTATGGATCCATATGTTGAGGGGAAAAGGATTGTACTGCTGGGAGAGAGCAGCCATGGAGTCGGTGACTTTTACACAGCCAAAATCAATATGATTAAGTATTTGCATAGTGTCCATGGATTTAATGTAGTTATTCTCGAGAGCGGTCTGCTTGAAGCGGTATTTTGCAGAAGAACATTGAATGGCCTGCCTGCCAGGGAACAAATCCAGCACGGACTGCTGGATATTTATCATAATGAAGAAATGCTTCCTTTATTTCAGGAAACATGGGCCAATGAGATGCATCTCGCTGGAATGGATATTCAGCCTGCATACCCGCTGATCTCGCAAAACATGCTGGAATGGCTCAAGATTCATACAGAGGAAGAACTATATGCTTCCATTCATCAGGCAGAAACAGTATTTTTCAACATTGATAAGGAGATAGGGGGACAAACGAAAATACCTAAGAAGATTAAAGCAAAGATACAAATGTGTATGGATCTATATCATTCAAGTCTGGAACTTTTTGAGTACAGATTGGAAGAAGCCGATTGGAAAAAAGAAAAGATCTTTCACATTATTAGGAAGGGACTCGAAAATCGGCTGAAGTGGCTGGAAATCAATACAAAAAGCTGGATTTCTTCCGGCGTCATGCGGGGAACGTATATGTTCAGAAACCTGCAATGGTTATTAGAAGAGTATTACAATGGAGAAAAGGTCATTGTATGGGCTCATAATTTTCATATTAGAAAAAGCAAAACCGTGGCCTCTAAGCTGTTTGGTATCACGAATGTCGGGCAGCTGCTTACAAAATGCTATGGGGATCAGGTATATTCCATAGGTTTTTATGCTGGAGAGGGTGAGTTTGCCTCCTTGCTTCGAGTGAACTTTCCTATTGTTGTATCTAAAAGGCAGTTGGAAAGTTTGTTTATGGATGCCTGTGGACATGACAGTTTTGTACCTTTATGTGAAAAGGGGCTTCCTAAACGGAACTGGCTGAATCGGAGATGGCGGCTCCTCGAAGCCGGCATGATGGGGCTGCTGCCCATTGCCATCTATCCGCAAGAGCACTATGACGGTATCATGTTTTGCAGAAAGGTTAAGCCGCCTGTTTATTTTATGAATAGCCTGCCTTAGGCCAGGCATTCTAATTAAGAATGCTGGAATAAGGAGATTGATGAACATGTACTTTTATAAAGAAGATTTAATTAATATGATAGTACCTGATAAACCGGATCCTCATGCGGCGAGAGTGCTGCAGGAGGCATTGGGCGGACAGTTTGGCGAAATGAGGACGCTGATGCAGTTTTCATTCCAGAGCGCAAATTTCAGAGGAAAAGCGAAGCAATATCGTGATCTGATCAGAGGTGTGTTTTTGGAAGAGCTAAGCCATGTCGAACTCGTTCAAACTACGATTAATCAGCTCCTGAATGAAGCGGGAGGGAATATGCCCGGCAATCAGGCTGCAGATGGAGCTCCATTGGATGATGTGATCCAGGGTGGAGCGAATCCGCATCATTTCATTATGGGGGCAAAGGCATCTCTTCCTGTCGATGCTGGCGGCAACCCGTGGAACGGCTCATGGGTATATGACCATGGCAACCTGGTGGCCAACCTCCTGAATAATGTGGTTCTTGAATCGACGGGTGTTCTCCAGAAATCAAGAATTTACGAGATGAGCAGCAATAAGACGCTAAGAGAGACGATTGCCTTCCTGATTGTCCGGGATAATGCCCATCAAAATGCTTTTGCAAAAGCACTGGAAACGCTAGGAGTGAATTGGGGCAAAATATTCCCGATTCCTAATTACGATTTAAATAAATACCCTGAATGCCGAAAATATGTGGAAATGGGCTTCCACAATGCCCAGTTTAATTTCAGGCTTGATGATACCCGGATCGGTGAAGTTTTTCAGGGGACCACTCCAAGCAGAAATGGCGGAGACCTTGCCGTGGTAGAACCGCCAAAAGGCTATCCTGTTCCTGAAATGCCTGATATGCCAAATGAGCATGCGCCGGGGCTTTTTGATTTAAATAATTAGTTTTTTCTTCTGGTGTCCTGAATATAGGACGCCATTTGTTTATATATTTTTAAGGTTTCCTCCAGCATTTTTGGGGAATCTATAGTTATCGAATCAATGAAGAACATTTTTGTTCCTGAAAGGAGTGTCGCGGATGGAGTCTATTTGGCTCGAGTATGCCTGGGCATTATTGATATTAATTGGACTGGAAGGATTGCTGTCGGCTGACAATGCTCTTGTCTTAGCAGTCATAGCGAAGCATTTACCGGAAGATCAGAAGAAAAGGGCGATAAATTACGGAATAATTATGGCTTTCGTTTTCCGGTTTGGTGCGCTATTTGCCATATCATTTATTGCAAACGTCTGGCAGATCCAGGCGATTGGGGCTGCCTATCTATTGTACCTTGGCTTAAAACATGTGATTAAGGCTAAGTTCGGGAAAGAAAATGAAAATATTCGTGAGGATGTGAAGGAAGAAGCAGCCGGGAAAGGATTTTGGCCTACTGTGGGGAAGATTGCATTAGCCGATCTTGCCTTTGCCATCGATTCGATTCTTGCTGCTGTGGCGCTGGCACTTGGTCTGCCGGATTCACCGCTTGATGATTTCGGCGGCATGGATGGCGGCCAGTTTATTGTAGTGGTGCTTGGCGGGATTGCCGGACTGATTCTGATTAAGTTTGCTGCAACCTGGTTTGTGAAGCTCCTTGCCAAACGCCCGGCATTGGAAACAACAGCTTATGCGATTGTTGCCTGGGTGGGTGTCAAACTTGCTGTTATCACACTTGCCCATGAGGATATCGGTGTCCTTGACCATCATTTTCCTCATAGTACAGGATGGACACTGGTCTTTTATGGCGTATTGGTGGCCATTGCTCTGTTTGGCTGGTTTGCGCCGGGTAAAAAGCAAACTGAGGGTGAAGCTTTATAAAGAGATTTGCGTTGATCTTTGGATTAACGCATTTTTTTATGGGCAGCTTTTGCAGGCTGTCTTTTTTAATTGAGAAAATAATAAAATGCTGAAGCAAAAGTAGAGATTTGAGATTGGAATAAGTATAAAAAATTACAGGTGATATTAAAAGAGTGCTAGTGATAACGCTTTCACGGACTGGTAATAAAGTTATAATTTTTCCTGTAGGCAGGTAATTTTTATCCATTATAAAGGGGGAAAAAGAAATGAAAAGAAAGTGGAAAGTCATTTCTCTTATGCTGATGATGTTTGCGTTTATTGCAGCAGGATGCAGCCAGGGCACTGGCGGCAGCAGCAGTGAAGTGAGTGTCGGAATCGTTTTGCCAACGAAAGATGAGCCTAGATGGGTTCAGGATGAGCAAAGATTTAAAGATGCGTTAAAAGGAACGGAATATACAACTGAGATTTTGTTTAGCCAGGGCTCTTCGGCTAAGGAAAAAGAAAATGTAGAAACATTGCTGAACAAAGGGATTGATGTGCTGATTATCTGTCCGCAAGATGGAGATGCAGCTGCTGCAGCGGTGGAGGCTGCAAAGAAAGATGGCGTAAAAGTCATTTCCTATGACCGTTTAATTACCAATACAGATGCTATTGATTACTACGTAACATTTGACAGCCTTGCGGTAGGAGCTGCACAGGCGCAATATTTAGTTGACAACGCAAAGGGCAAGGACGTGCCTCTGTACCTGTACGCCGGAGCTGCTTCTGATAATAATGCCTTCTTGTTCTTCCAGGGAGCATGGAGTGTGCTACAGCCTAAAATTGCAGATGGGACATTCAAGATTGCTAACTCAAGCGAAGCTGAAGCTTTGAAAGATACAGCTGATCTGTCCCGTGATCAGCTAAGCAAAATTATTGGACAGGTGACAACGAACTGGGATCCGAACGAAGCGAAGAACAAAGCACAAACGCATTTGACAGCAGCTTCTGATGATATGAAAGGCGATGTGGCCATTCTTGCTCCGAACGACGGAACTGCCCGTTCCATTGCAGATGTCTTTGGAACTGACAGCGCAGTATCCAGCTATCTTGTAACAGGCCAGGATGCAGAGAAAGCTTCCATTCAGTATGTTATTGATGAAAAGCAATCCATGACAGTATTCAAGGATGTTCGTACTCTCGTTAAAGATGCAATGGGTATGGCGATTGATATCCTTGAAGACAAGGACCCTGAGACAACCGGATCTTACGATAACGGCAAGGTTGAAGTTAAAGCAAAGCAAACAGATGTAATCGTTGTCGACAAAGATAACGTGAAAAAAGAACTGATTGATTCTGAATACTATAAAGCTGATGAATTTACAGGACTTTAATCAATAAAGGACGAGAAATAGTGATAGATGCGTCTATCACTATTTCTCCTTCTGATTAGCTGTATGGCTAAGGGGGGAGTTATAATGAGCGAAAGTATTTTGGAAATGCACGGGATTTCCAAGGAATTTACAGGTGTCAAAGCGCTCAGCAATGTCAATTTCAAGGTGGAAAAAGGTGAGATCCACTGCTTGATCGGTGAAAACGGAGCGGGTAAATCCACTCTGATGAAGGTACTCAGTGGCGTGTATCCTTATGGCACCTACCAGGGGGATATTGTATTTGAGGGCAGTGTGCAGCAATTCAACAAGATCAGTGACAGTGTAAAAGCAGGAATCGTCATTATATACCAGGAGCTTGCATTGTTTCCTGATCTCACAGTCTATGAAAATATATTTGCGGGCAATGAAATGAGGCAAGGCGGAATCGTCGATTGGAACCGGACTATTGCTGAAGCTAAAAAAATGCTGGATAAGGTTAAGCTCGATGTGAACCCTGAAACACTCGTAAAAGATCTGAGCGTTGGAAAACAGCAATTAGTCGAAATTGCCAAAGCTTTAAGCAAGGATGTGAAACTGCTTATCCTGGATGAGCCGACTGCAGCACTTAATGAGGATGACAGCGAAAATCTGCTGAATCTGTTAGATGAGCTGAAAGAGCAGGGAATTACGTGCATCATGATCTCCCATAAGCTGAAAGAAGTCATCTTGATTGCAGATAAGGCTACGGTGCTTCGTGACGGCCAAACCATTTGTACTCTGGACGCAGCAAAAGGCGAAATCTCTGAAAATGTCATTATTAAAAACATGGTTGGCAGGGAAATTGAAGATATTTATCCGAAGAGGATGAACAAAACATTTGGCGATCCTGTACTTGAGCTCCGCAGCTGGTCTGCGTATGCTGTGCATTTGGGCAGGCAGGTTGTAAAAGATGTTAATTTTCATGTTAAGAAAGGAGAAATTGTCGGGATTGCGGGCTTGATGGGGTCAGGCAGGACAGAACTTGCCCTGAGTATTTTCGGAAATCCAAAATCTTATAAATTACAAGGCGAACTATTGGTGGATGGCGTTCCAAAAACGCTGAAGCATCCGAGTGACGCCATCAGGTCAGGGATTGCGTACGTAACGGAAGACCGAAAAGGGGACGGCCTGTTTTTAATACAGGATATTAAAAACAACATTTCTGCAGCAAACCTCAAACGGGTTGCTGTAAATGGAGTGATTAATGATAACGAAGAAGTGAAGGAAACAACGGAATATAAAAAGTCCATGTATATCAAAGCATCCTCCCTTGAACAGATTGTCGGCAATTTGAGCGGGGGGAACCAGCAAAAAGTGTCCCTGGGCAAATGGTTATTTGTCGGGCCAAAATTGCTGATCCTGGACGAGCCGACGCGGGGCATTGATGTTGGGGCAAAATTCGAAATTTATACGATAATGAATCAATTGATTGAGGAAGGCATGAGCATCATTATGATTTCTTCAGAACTGGGTGAAGTCCTTGGGATGAGCGATCGTGTCTATGTAATGGCGGAAGGCCAAATGAAAGGCGAGCTGTCGATTGAAGAAGCAAGTCAGGAAAGTATTATGCAGCTTGCTACGCAATAGGAGGTAAAATATATGGAATTTTTAAACGAAGCGAAATCGCTATTTAAGGATAATATCCGTGACTACGGCATGTACATTGCCTTATTCGTTATTATGCTCACCTTCACCATTATGACTGACGGGCTGTTTATGTCTTCACGAAATATAAGTAATTTGCTTGATTCAACGGGGTACATCGCTGTCCTGGCAGTGGGGATGACTCTGGTTATCGTGATTCGCCATATCGACCTCTCAGTCGGGTTTGTTGCCGGCTTTTTGGGAGCCATTGCTGCGATTCTCCTGACGGGAATGGGAGTGCCTTTTTATATCACCATTCCGATTATCCTCGTGCTGGGTATTTTTGTCGGATTATTCAATGGCCTGCTAGTTGCAAAGTTCGGCATCCCCTCCTTTGTAGCTACTCTAGCAGGAATGCTGATCTTTAGAGGTGCACTTCTTCAGGTAACAGAGAAAACAGGGACCATTATCATCAAGGATGACGGATTTAACGCAATCGGAAACGGATTCATTCCTTCGATTATGCAAGTGAATGGACTGCATCTCCTTACACTGATTCTCGGTGTACTGGCCATATTGCTGTATGTATACAGTGAAATTACCACGCGGAAAAACAAGATGAACTATCAATTCGAGGTAGTGTCAAAAGGGATTTTTATTATTAAATTAGTTTTTATTTCTGCTATCATTTCCTATATTACCTGGATCCTGGCAGGCTACAACGGGTTTTCCTGGACGGTTGTCATTATGCTTTTAGTGGTTGTCATCTATCACTTCCTGACAACGAAAACCGTGCTTGGAAGACATATATATGCTGTCGGAAGCAATCCGGAAGCGGCACATTTGAGCGGAATCAATGTAAATAAAATTACGTATATAGTATTCGGTTCAATGGGGATGCTGGCAGCCCTTTCCGGCATATTATTCACCTCGCGCCTTCAGTCAGCGACCACTACAGCTGGGACATTATTTGAACTCGATGCCATTGCAGCTGCTTATGTAGGCGGGGTTTCTTCTGCAGGGGGCGTGGGCAAAATCACTGGTGCCATTATCGGTGCAGTAGTCATGGCCTCTTTATCAAGCGGCATGAATCTGCTCGGTGTGGGGGTTTCCCTCCAGTATATGATCCGCGGAGGCGTATTGGCGGGTGCTGTGATCTTTGATGTCATGACCCGTAAGAAGAGAGGATAGATTACCAGTTTCCTGGATTAGCAGTTTTGAAATGGGCATCCGGCAAGAGGGTGCCCTTATGATGAAGATAGGCAGCATTCCTTAAATCACCGATTATCCTCCTGCTAACAACAGACAATCCTCTCTCTTTCTAACTCTTCTATAAGCCGTAAAAAGGTGATATGATTAAAATTATTTAACTATTCATACTTAGGAAACGGAGATACAGCCTTGCGTAAAACGGGTATTTTTGTATTTTGTCTTACATGTATCGTCCTTGGCTATTTTACATTTACGCTATCAAAGAAAGCGTTTACATCCGAGTGGGATCTCCCAGCTGGATCAGATGGCCAGGAAGTGAAATATCGCCTGGTCCTGATAACGCAGGAATTAGAAACCCCCTTCTGGGATAAGGCAGGTATTGCTGCGCAGGAACAAGCACGGAAGGATGGGGCAAGCCTGGAAGTCTGGGGAAGCTATGGGAAGACTCAAGAGGAATTTTTAAAAAAATTGGAGGTAGCCATTCAATCAAAAGTGGACGGCATCATTGTTCAGGGTCTGGACACACAGGAATTCAAAGATTTAGCAAAGATTAAGGCTGCTTTTTATGGAATCCCAATTATTACAATTGCCAATGACGTGCCCAAATCTGAAAGCTTGAGAAAAACGTACGTCGGCTCGGATCAATATCTGGCAGGGCGGTTAATTGCAGAACAGCTTCTTGACGATATGGGCCATGAGGGAAAAGTTATTCTCATGGGCGACAAGCATAAAGAGTTTTATCAGCAGCAGCGACTCGATGGCATTCATGAAGTACTGAAGGATTATCCAAATATCCAGACAGTCTATGCGGAAACAACTGATGTTAGGGAGGAAATTATCGCTGCCACTCAGAATATGCTGAATCAAAACCCGGATGCTGACAGTTTCATAGCTATCAAGGCGAATATAGCCGGAGCGATGATTCAGGAAATTGGCAGGCGATCACAGGTAAAACCTTATTATATCTATTCTTTTGACGATGGTCCGGATTCAATATCTCTGCTTACTCAGGGAAAACTTGATGGAATCATTGAACAATCTCCTGAGAAAATGGGAAGCCTCAGTGTAGAGCTGATTTTAAAATGGCTTAGGGATGAAGAAGTGCCGCTGAAATCTGATGGCTATCTTACCGATATCAGGATATTAAAGGCGATGGAAAAGCAATGAACAAGATTCATAAGAAAATCTGGACACTCACTACTGTCATTCTATTAATTATGGCAGCCATATGGATCACACTTACCTATTATAATCAGAAAACTCAGAATCAATATAACGACATCCTTCAGCGGTATCTTCGGATGAATGAGGTTACAAGGACAAGCCAGCAGATGATTGCAGACTTGAATAACTACTTTATTACTCCTATACCGGAAAATCTGGAGAAATTGAACAATAGCAAGGAAAAAATGATAAAGGTTAAAAGGGATGTTTCATATCTTCGAAATTCAGAAAATGATTTTGCACTGACAAATTATATGAATCTGATTGATAGCCTGGTTGAGACGACGGACCGCTCCCTTCTTTTCTTTAATGAAAAGGAAACAGAGGATTCTGCGAAAGAATTCTCGGAAGCGACGCGCATCTCCATGTATATCTCCGAGATGACGCTGACGCTGATCGATAGTGAACTGAATACGTATGAACGGTTTTACCGGGGGATCATTGAACAGTCCGAAGAAATCAAAAAACTGGGGATTTGGCTGATGCTGATGATCACCTGCCTCTTAATGTTCTTGACCTATGGATTTTCCTTAAGCATTACGAAGCCTGTACAGAAGCTGACCAAGGCAGCAAATGATTTATCAAGGGGGAGATTTCATTTGCCGATAAAGGTTGATTCGAATGATGAAATTGCTTTTCTTGCCCAGACCTTTGACCGGATGCGGATTAATATCAATAACCTGATTTCAGAAATCCAGCATAAGGCACAGCTGGAGCATGAGCTGCAGGAAAGCAAGTTATTGCTGAAGGAAAGCCAGCTCTTGAACCTGCAAAGCCAGATTAACCCTCATTTTTTATTTAACACATTAAATACCCTTTCCAAGAAAGCCTATCTGGAAGGTTCTCATGAAACCAGTGACCTTCTAGTAAGTGTTGCCGGCCTGCTGCGCTATAACTTAAAAAGGCTTGATAGGCCTGTAACACTTAGAGAAGAAGTGATGGTCCTGCAGCAATACATGGATATCCAAAAAGCCAGATTTACAGATCGCCTGCATTTGAAAATGTCAATAGATGAAACGTGTCTGAATGTGGACATTCCGGGTCTTACGCTGCAGCCGATCATCGAGAATGCCGTCAACTATGCAGTGGAGCCAAGAGAAGATGGCGGGATCATCTGGTTTCGCATTCAGGATGGAAATGACTGTGTGATTATAGAAGTGGAAGACAACGGTCCAGGTATTGAGGAATTTAAAATTAAACAGATTCTTCAAGGGCAATTCATTCAGAAAGATGGAAATTCAACAGGCATCGGGTTTACCAATGTTGTCAGGCGTTTGCGTCTTTTTTACGGCTATGAAGATGTCATGAACATTGAGAGCAGTGCTGCCGGCACAAAAGTAGTGGTGACAATACCGAAAGATAGGAGGGGGGCAGCATGACAAAACTCCTGATCGCGGATGATGAACAAATTGAACGGGAAGGGCTGGAAGTGATTCTGCAGAAAGCCTTTCCTGGTGTTGAAATCAGCCAGGCGAAAAATGGGAAAATGGCCGTTCAAGCGGCTAAAGAGTTTAACCCTGATTTAATCCTGATGGACATTCAAATGCCAGGGCTGAATGGCCTGGAAGCTATTAAGCTAATCAGTGAGGCTGATCCGCATATTAAATTTATTATGATTACAGCATTCGATACATTCGATTATGCACGGCAGGCCATAAAGCTAGGGGTCAAGGATTATTTACTGAAGCCAAGCAAGATCACGGAAATAGAAGCAACAATTGGGAAGGTGCTTGAACAGATTGAGGAAGAGCGGAGGTTCCGTGAAATGACGAAACTTCAGCAGGATGCACTGCAAAAGGCTCTTCCTGTCATTGAGACCGATGTCGTGACACAGCTGCTGTTCGATCATGTCCATGAAGTTCATCTGGATATGCTGGTTGAAATGCTCGATATTCGCTCAACAGATGAACAGTTCGTCATGAGCATCCTGCTTCCTGATGGACAAGAACACCTCTATACCTCAGTCAAAGAGAAAGTCAGGCAAGCAGGCAGTGCATGGGTAGGTGCACTATATGGCCGCCAGCTTCCCATCATCGTTTTTCGGGAAAAGCAGCATTCATTCCGTTCACAGGCTATATCTATAGCCGGCGAAATTCTTTCCCTTGCAAAAAAAGGCTCATCAGAAGGCTGGTTCGTCGGGATTGGAAACGCTTGCGGTTCGCTGCAATCCATCCGTCAATCTTATCAGGAATCTCTTATAGCCACCCTGGATTCAACTCTCCCCGTTAAATACCGATTTTATTCCGATGTGCCAGTGCTTAGCGCAGGGGAAGATTTACAGCTGACCAAAGAGCGGGAAAAGCAGTTTTTCGATCAAGTCAGGCTTGGCAAGTGGAAGCAAATCAGGTTGCGTGTAATGGAGATGATTCAGCGGTGTGAAACGGAAAGGGCCGGGGTGATTCAAGCGCAGCAGCGGGTGCTGCAGCTGCTTTGGATTGCTTCACGTGTAATGAGTGAGATTGGGGTAGAAGCCCCTGCGCCATTTTTTGCGTATTCAGCCCAGGATTTCCGGCAGCTGCGTACTGAATCGGTACAAATGCTAAATCAAATGAAGAAATCGTATATGGAGCATTACGCCAGGCTGGAAGCTGATACTATTCACCAGCTGAAACAATATATAACCGAACATTCCCATGAAGATATTTCCCTTGAAGCATTGGGAAGGAAAGTGGGGTTAAGCCCAATCTATATCAGTAAAATGTTTAAGGAGAAACTAGGGATAAACTATATCGACTTCCTGACTGAATGCCGTATTGAAAAAGCAAAGAAGCTGATGGCGGATCACGGAAAAAGTCTGAAAGAAATTACCTTTGAGGTGGGCTATCATGAACCGAACTATTTCAGCAAGGTTTTCAAAAAGATGTGCGGCCAGTCGCCGACGGATTTCCGCAAAACCCTTCTGGGCAAAAAGGATTGATGGAAGGAAAAGGGGCAAGACAGATGGATAGAATTCAAATGAAGCTGATTCTGGCTGCGCTGATTCTGGTTTGCCTCCTGTCAGCCTGCCAAACGAATACAGTATTCGAAAAAAATCCCGGGAAACCAATTCCTGCTGCCGGCGAAGCGGAAGGAGAAGAGGGTGGGGAGAACCCCATTAAGATCGGCTTTTCAATGGATACTTTATTGGAAGAGCGCTGGCTGAAGGATAGAGATCTGTTCAAAGAGGCTGTCGAAGAGCTTGGAGCCGAAGTGAAGATCATGGCTGCGAATGGGGATGATGCGGTTCAAATATCTCAGGCAGAAACATTGATAAAACAAAGAGTTGACCTTCTGGTTGTCGTTCCCCATAATGCTGAAGCCACCGCTTCGATCGTCAAAAAGGCACATGAGGCAGGCATTAAGGTCATCTCATATGACCGGCTTGTGAAAAATGCTGATATCGACTTATACATATCCTTTGATAATGAAAAGGTTGGCGAGCTGCAGGCAAGGGCTATCACCAAACTGGTTCCTAAAGGGAAGTATGTGTATATTGGCGGAGCCATCACTGACCATAACGCCCATTTATTCAAACGAGGAGTCTTTAACGTGCTTCAGCCTTTAATTGAAAAAGGAGATATACAGATTGTATATGATCAGTGGTCCAGAGATTGGACGCCGGCGAATGCATTTGTGAATATGGAAGAGGCTCTTAAAGCTAATCAAAATCAAATTGATGCCGTAATCGCAGCAAATGATGCAACCGCAGGCGGCGCCATCCAGGCACTGGCAGTGCAAGGGCTGGCAGGGAAAATCCCTGTAGCCGGGCAGGATGCCGAGCTTGCCGCTGCCCAGCGGATCATCAGAGGCACGCAGACGATGACGGTATACAAACCTATCGGCACGCTCACTAAAGAAGCTGCTGAACTAGCGGTCAGAATGGCAAAAGGAGAACAGATAGAAGCGAACCGAAAAATTAACAATGGCAAAATAGAGGTGCCTTCCGTCCTTCTTTCGCCAATTGCTGTCGATAAACACAATATGGATCGTACCATTATTGCAGATGGATTTCATTCCAGAGAAGAAGTTTATAAGTAGGGACGAGAGAGATACACACTACCTCCCGCCGCCTGGGACATGGAATCTGTCCCTATGTCCCTATTGCATGAACGGGTCTGCACTGGTATGATAAATGTAATTATAATGAAATGGAGGTTTTCCTTTTGACTGCATCAATGAGACTAAGAAACCCGCTTTTCAAGCGTTAATTGAATACGTTTGAAAGCTCTGCCTATGTTCAGAGCAACGGGATTGGTCTGTCTATTTAAGGAAACCTAAATTTAACGGTTATTTTTAAAGAGGGGATGAATTTCGCCTCTTTTTTGCTGTCTATAGATATAGAATGTACAGAGCGGATTGATCAACTGAATATAGGCAAAGCTTGTTTTTATAATTAATTAAATATAGAAATGAGTGATTAGACAATGAGTACAGTAAATCCTAATCTGCAGGAGAATTGGCTAAAGAATATTATTCTCTTTTTAAGCAGTCAGACGATCTCGCTTTTTGGATCGTCCCTCGTTCAATATGCGATTATGTGGCATATTACGTTAACGACAGAATCCGGTTTGATGATGACGCTCTACATTATTTGCGGGTTTATTCCAACCTTCTTTTTATCACCGGTTGCCGGTGTTTGGGCAGACCGGTACAATCGGAAAATGCTGATTATTTTAGCGGATGGTCTTATCGCATTTTCAACGCTGATTCTCGCTATCCTCTTTTTAATGGGATATGAATCCATCTGGCTGCTGTTTGTCATGGCGGCGATTCGTGCCCTTGGAACAGGGGTTCAGACTCCTGCCGTCGGAGCGATTCTGCCGCAGATAGTCCCTAAGGATAAGCTCACAAAGGTAAATGGAGCAAACGGGAGCATACAAGCGGTTATTATGTTTGTCTCGCCAATGGTCAGCGCCGCGCTGCTGGCAATGGCATCACTTGAAGTCATCTTCTTCATCGATGTCATCACAGCAGCGATTGCCATTTTTACACTGATGACATTTGTCAAAATCGCTGTGCACGAAAAAGCAGCAGCCAAACAGACAACGAGCTACTTCAGTGACTTTAAACAAGGGCTGCAATATGTAAACAGTACTCCTTTCCTGAAGAAATTCTTCCTGTTCTTTGCAGTTTTCTTTGTGCTGATGGCCCCTGCGGCCTTTTTGACGCCCCTGCAGGTTACCCGCACCTTTGGCGGGGATGTGTGGAAGCTGACAGCGATTGAAATTGCTTTTTCAGTCGGTATGATGGCTGGGGGAGGAATCATTGCTTCCTGGGGAGGATATCCAAATAAAATTAAAACCATGACCCTTGCCAGTCTCATCATGGGGATTTGTACCCTGGCTCTTGGCATCGTACCGGTTTTCTGGATCTATTTAGTGTTCATGGCGTTATTCGGGGTTGCCATGCCAATATTCAATACACCGACGACAGTATTGCTGCAGGAAAAAATTGAAGAGAATTATTTAGGCAGAGTGTTTGGTGTCATGGGAATGATCTCCACCTCCATGATGCCGATTGGCATGCTGATATTTGGCCCAATCGCAGACATTATTGCCATCGAATGGCTTCTTGTGGGAACTGGGGCATTCATTATTCTATTAGCGGTCATTTTAGGCCGTGATCAGGTGCTTCTGGAAGCGGGGAAGCCTGCGCTGAGTGAATCGTAAAAACCCTTCTAATTAAATTAAGAGAAACAAAACAGCAGTTAAGGTAAAGCCCAATTCGCAAATTGAATTGGGCTTTTGCTAATATATTTTTATTTGAATGTTAGATTTTAATTATGTTTTAATGTACAGGGAGTAAAGGTTAGCAGGAGGCTATTATGGGTTTAAAATATAAATGTTTAATCTTAGATCATGATGATACAGGGGTAAAAAGCACACCTGGTATACACTTTCCATCATTTGCAGAGGCTCTTAAATACTTGCGGCCAAATGATAAACCTATTTCTTTTGAAGATTTCGTCAGATATTGTTATCATTCGGGATTTGCTGCATTATGTAGGGATATTATTAAATTTACAGATGAGGAACAAAATCACCAGCAGATGGTATGGAAAAAGTATACCGAGTCAACTGTACCGGACTTCTATGAGCTGTTCGCTGAGACCGTTCAAGAATTTAAAAAGCAAGGTGGAATTGTGACGGTTGTTTCGCATTCCGAGACTAGTCGAATTGAAAGAGATTATTCCATTCATTGTGGATTTGTGCCAGATGCCATCTTTGGCTGGGACCTTCCTGAGCATCAAAGAAAACCACATCCATATCCAATTAAAGAAATATTAAGGCGCTATGAACTTCAAGAGGCTGATGCATTAATGGTGGATGACATGAAGCCGGGAATGGACATGGCCAGAAGCTGCAATGTGGATTTTGCGGCTGCCGGATGGTCTCACAGCATCCCTGAAATCAAGGAACAAATGAAATTAGAATCAAAGTATTATTTTGAAACAGTAGACGAATTTAATAAATTTATTTTTAAATAACAAAACGCTTAGGCTAAATCCTAAGCGTTTTGTTATGCATAATCAATTTTTGAATAAAGTCTGAGTAACAAGGAACAGCTGGAATTTAAGGAGAATAATAATATTTAGCATTTCTTTTAGGGGGAATAAGTTATGAGGCAAATTATCGCACTTGGAGGAGGCGGGTTCTCCATGGAGCCGGAGAATCCATTATTAGATGAATACATTTTACGTCAGTCAGGTAAAGAAAATCCTAAAGTCTGTTATGTGCCTACTGCAACAGGAGATTCCGATATTTGTATTAAATGGTTTTATGACTTTTTTGAAAAGCAGAAGTGCCAGCCTTCCCATTTATCTTTATTTAAACCGCCAGCAAGAGATATAGAGGGATTTATACTGGATAAAGATATCATTTATGTTGGAGGCGGAAATACGAAGAATTTATTGGCTTTATGGAAAGAATGGGGATTAGATAAGATTTTAAGAAAAGCATGGAACCAAGGGATCGTATTAGCCGGCATCAGCGCGGGCTCCATTTGCTGGTTTGAAGAAGGGGTCACGGATTCTTATGGTGATAAACTGGAGCCCTTAACATGCCCCGGCTTTTTACAAGGAAGCAATTGCCCTCATTATGACGGGGAAGCGGAAAGAAGGCCTGCCTATCATGAGCTTTTGGCTTTTGATAAAATAAAGCCTGGAATTGCAGCGGATGATGGAGTGGCTATCCACTTCATTGAGGAGGAGGTCAGCCGAATCGTAAGCTCAAGACCGAATGCCAGGGCCTATAAGGTCTATTTCGATAAAGAAGTAAAAGAGATTGAACTGAAAACCGAATATTTGGGTTCTTGAGGCGAATCAGTGTTTTGCTGTTAACTTTATTAAAATAGAAGGAAGTGCTTAAAGATGGATTTACAGATGGTTATGCAGGAGCTCGAGGCTCTCGGCAAGGAACGGACCAAGAAAATGTACATATCAAACGGTGCACACGAGCCGCTTTTTGGCGCTGCAACAGGAGCAATGAAGCCAATCGCCAAAAAAATTAATAGAAATCAGCCTTTGGCAGAGGAGCTATACGCTACAGGGAACTACGATGCCATGTACTTTGCAGGCATCATTGCAGATCCAGAAGCCATGACAGCAGAGGATTTTGACCGCTGGATGGATGCCGCTTATTTTTATATGCTGTCCGATTATGTGGTAGCCGTTACATTAGCTGAGGCAGATATTGCACAGGACGTTGCCGATAAATGGATCGAAAGCGGGGAAGAGCTGCGGATGTCAGGGGGCTGGAGCTGCTATTGCTGGCTTTTGGGGAATCGTCCGGACGCTGAATTTTCAGAGGAGAAGCTGGCCAAAATGCTTGATAAAGTGAAAGATACCATCCACGATTCTCCGGAGCGTACGAAATCAGCCATGAATAATTTTGTCTATACAGTAGGTGTATCATATTTGCCGCTCCATGAAAAAGCGGTTGAAACAGCAAAAGCCATCGGGCCGGTAGAAATGAAGCGGGACAATAAAAAAAGCAGTTTCCTGCATGCCGCAGAAAATATCCAGAAGGAAGTAGATAGAGGGAAGCTCGGTTTTAAAAGGAGATATGTAAGATGTTAAAACCTCGCGTGATGAATGAATATTGATACAGAGCTGGAGGGACAGGGACCTGCCCCGTTGTCTCCATTCTTAGAACGGCACACTGGACGAAATAAAAAAGGGAGCTGCTGCAAATGAGAATACCTATCTATCAAATTGATGCTTTCACAGACGAGAAATTCAAAGGGAATCCTGCGGCGGTATGTCCATTGGAAAAATGGATTGATAATGACCTGATGCAAAGCATTGCTGCCGAAAATAATCTGGCTGAAACAGCCTTTTTTGTGAAAAAGGGAAAGGATTATGAGTTAAAATGGTTCACACCAAAAGCAGAAATTGATTTATGCGGGCACGCGACATTGGCAGCTGCTTATGTCATTTTTACTTATCTCGATGAAAGCCAGATGAATGTAAAATTCCATACAAAAAGCGGAATTTTAGAAGTATCCAGGGACCGTGAACTATTAACCATGACGTTCCCTGCCCGGGAAGGGGAAAAATGTGAAGCTCCGGAGGCGCTCATTAGAGGACTGGGCAAGGAACCAATAGAGACTTATCTATCAAGGGATTATCTGGCCGTCTTTGAATCAGAACAGGATTTACTTGACCTGGAATTAAATATGGAAGAACTTAAAAAGCTGGATGCTTTCGGTGTTATCGCCACTGCCAAAGGTAAAGAATCTGACTTCGCATCAAGATTTTTTGCTCCAAAGGCAGGTGTTGATGAAGACCCTGTTACCGGATCAGCTCATTGCACATTGGTTCCATACTGGAAAAAGGTATTAAATAAGAGTGAATTTACGGCACTGCAATTATCAGAAAGGGGCGGAATGCTTTATTGTGAAGAATTAGGCGATAAGGTGAAACTATCTGGAGAGGCTGTTGCATATTTGGAAGGATATATTCATGTTTAGACGATCTGTTTCTTTGCGTGCCAGCGCATGTTATAATGAGGAACTTAGGAATTATGATTTCAAAATGCAACGGATGCCCAGAAAAGCCTCCGCCTAGTGATTGAATTTGGAGGTGTTAAGTAATGAATAAACGGTGGACAATCAGTAAAATTAAAGAATTTGTTGAGAAAAATTCAGATAGTAAGCTGTTAACGACAGAATATCATGGTTTTTCTCAGAAACTGCTTTTTAAATGTGCGTGCGGCAGTGAGTTTGAAAAAACATTTACGAAATTTAAAAATAATCACCAGCGCAAATGTGATGTGTGCCAGCCGCCTAAAGCTTCACGCTAATCGAATATCAGAAAATAAACGAAGTGCCGATTTCAATTTAAAGAAATGGGCGCTTTTTCTTTTAGCAAGCTTTCTCTTTGTTCTGAAAAGAAGTTGACTTAAGCAAGTAATATAATTATTATATTTGACAAAGGCAAATATATTCTAAGGAGTGATTTCTTTGTCAATGATCTCGTTTGAAGAAAGAATCAGTGCTGTTCGCCATTTTAATCGCTTTATGACAAGACAAATAGGGGCTTTGCGGGAGGGGTTACTGCATAGCCCCTACTCACTGACAGAATCCAGAGTCCTGTATGAAATTGCCACTAATGAGGACCCTGCAGCATCAAATTTAATTCAAGAGCTGGGTTTAGATGCAGGCTATTTAAGTCGCATATTAGCCCGTTTTGAAGAGAGAGGCCTTATAAAGAAAGAACGTTCTCCTAAAGATGCCAGGCAGCGCATACTAAAGCTTACGCCAGAGGGAGAAAAAGCTTTTTCTAAACTAAATGAACGTTCATACAATGAAATCGCGGACCTTCTTGGGGAATTGCCGGAAAGTGAACAGCAGCAATTAATTAACGCTATGCAAACCGTTGAAGGACTGATCAGCAAGAATGAAAGCCTAAAATTTTCAGGTCCATATTTTCTTCGTCAGCATGAACCTGGTGATATGGGGTGGGTTGTACACAAGCATGGTCTTTTGTATTCACAAGAATATGGATGGGATGAGAGATTTGAAGCTCTTGTCTCTCAAATTGCAGCAGATTTTATAAATAACTATAATCCTAAGCGGGAACGCTGCTGGATTGCCGAAATGAACGGAGAAATAGTGGGTTCTATTTTTGTTGTTGAAGGAAGTGAGGATACGGCTAAACTGCGTCTATTAATAGTAGATCCAAAGGCGAGAGGGTTGGGCCTTGGTTCACAATTGGTTGAGGAATGCATAAACTTTTCCAGACAAGCAGGATATAAAAAGCTCGTTCTATGGACAAACAGTGTTCTTAAAGAAGCGCGGCATATCTATCAGAAAAAGGGATTTCAGCTTGTTAATGAAGAAAAACATCATAGTTTTGGACACGATTTAGTTGGCGAATCGTGGGAACTGCTGCTTTAAGGGACACGGGGACAGGTACACTGTCCCTATTGCTGTTTTTTCAGAGAAAATGTGCCCCTCAGATTAATAGATTAACCAAAAGCCTCCACTCAAAATTGAATGGAGGCTCATAGAAGGAACGGGATTACGGATGAATGGCCGTCGGCCTCCGGTGCCATGGTTGGTTATTGGTTACAGGTGAAGTTGTAATTGGTCATGGATAATCGGTTGGGCCATTTCCATTACAAGGTACCTTTGTACACAATAGGAGGATGTTCCTTCTATGCCCTGAAGCAGAGTCTCACTGCTTCAAGGTTTAGAAATACTTTTCGCTGTCAAACTCTAATTCTATCAAATAGTTCTTGTTATTAATTAAGTTGGACAGACGATTCGCCTGGCGTTCGGCTTCCAGGCCCTTTAATCGGTACTGCTCGGGATCGAAAAGCGCCATTTTCACCATCGACACGTTTTCCGACAAGGTATAAAGGAATTCCTCCCTTGCTGCTGTGCCATATTCCTTGAATTTGCGGGCCTTTGCCCGATATTGGGTGGCAAGCTCAATTGCTTCTACGATTGGCAATGATTCATTGTTAAAGGTGATGTCATTTTCAATATTGGCTTTATATACTAGCTTATCAAGCAGTCTCATGTCTTTGCGGACTTCATCCATCTCTTTTTCCACCATGGAGAGAGCGCGCGGCATTTCAGGAAGCTTGCTGCCTTTTTCAATATCGGCAAATGCTACACGGTCCATTTCTTCTTCTAACTCGTGAATTCGTTTAGCCAGAACACTTTTTAATTTTACTGCTTCAGCCAGTGTAAGTTTTTGCATGCCTGAATCTGCTCCTTTAATAGATTCGTTCTTAGTATTATTATATAGTCGGGAGTCATATATTGGAAGGAATAACTGAGCTCCTTGATTCTCAGGGAAGCCTAGAAACGTACAATAAATTTAGTATTTAAGTTAAATGAGGAACCTTGTAAAGACAGCCTGCTGAAACAATACATCTCTGATAAAGGGAAGGTTGTTTTCGG